>NZ_JAYGIF010000006.1:0-113949 GCF_034931345.1 Pseudanabaena sp. CCNP1317
CGCTTTATTAAGTTAGCAAGGTTAAAACGGTTTGTCAAGCGTTTTTGGAATTTTGTTTTGAAAAGATTTTGGCTTGACTTCTCTATCCCTTGTGACATAAGCGTTTTAGCTCCCAAAATAAAGTTTTTAGTTTTCTTGTGATGGTTAGCTCTAGAGTTTTTACTAGGGTGATTTGGTTACTGGATGACGATATAGGGGGAGGGAATTGCCTGAATCTGCCCCGATCGCACGAGAGCTTGGTAGATGAAAGCGGCAACTTCGGCTCTGGTGGCGGGCTGATTAGGATTTAAGAGTTTTAGGTTTGGATAATTGACGACCATACGGTTCTCAGTTGCAGCCGCTACACTGTTGCGAGCATAGGCAGGGATAGTGGTTGCATCTGAATAAAGTTGCAAGGTTGTATTAGCAGGTTTAGTTGGTGCATAACCCAAGCCGTTAGCCAAAGAAACGAGAATTTGCACACGGGAAATATTTTCGTTGGGGCGAAATGTGGTAGCGGAATAACCAGACATAAATCCTGTGGTGTAGGCTTTTTGAATAGCAGTAGCTGCCCAGAAAGTTGAAGCCACGTCTGTAAATTTGGCACTACTGCGAACGGTTTGCTTGTTCATAGCTTGGCTGAGCAATGCTGCAAACTGCGCTCTTGTGACAGGATCATTAGGACGAAAACTACCATCAGGAAAGCCTTTAATAATGTTTCTAGAGGCTAGCTCTTGGATAAAAGTTTGCGCCCAATAGTTGTTAGGGACATCTTTGAAAGCAACTTGAGCTGTAGGGGTAGTAGGGGTAGATGGTGATGTAATTGGTGAGGTGGGCTGGACTAGATCGACTGAGCCTTGAACACGCTTAGGATCAACTTGGTTGCCGATCGCTACAACGGTGACTCCAGAGGCATTGTTGATGTCAGTTTGTTTATTGTTTTGAAAAATATTTTGACCAGGATTTGAGGTTGTACCAAGATCGACAGTAGGTTGTCCTCTGCGATCTTTCAAAATTACTAATCCGTTTTCTTGATTATTGGCAATGAGATTATTGCGAAATGAGGGCATAGATAGGTTCGAGACAACAATGCCGCCTCGGTTGTTGACGATGCGATTAGAGACTACAGCGACCTTGGAGTTTTGCCCGATCGCTAATCCAAACCCAGTATTGTCAAAGGTGTTGGACTGGATTAGCCCTGTGCTTGTCCCAAGGGCGGAGAGTCCATTAGCCCCATTTTTAGTAAAAATGTTGTTGGTGATATTTGCGGAAGTTGCACCTGTGAGGAATACACCGTCATGAGTAGAATTAGCAAACGTATTGTTAGTAATGGTGACGTTTTGGGCAGATTCTAGCCAAAGAGCATAGCCTCTGGGATTCTTATTGGTGAGGGTAATGCCTTCAATGCGAGAACCGCTTGCGGCTAGTAATGCGATATTTTGTTGGGCAAAGGTAGGGCTAACGAAGCGATCGCCTCCTGAAACAATGATTTCTTGCCCTTGATTAGTAGGGTTGCCCCGCAAAGTTACACCTGAGGGAATGATGAGGGGAAATTTTTCACCCGTTTCGGCTGAATAAGTCCCAGAGGCTAGCTGAATGATTGCCCCACTTTGCAGATTTTTATTGAGTGCGGCTGTTAGCGATCGCAGTGGTTGATCAGCCGAGAGTCCTGAGTTAGCGTCTGAACCGTTAGGGGAAACAAAGATAATGACATTGGCTTGGGCAACTTGCAGAGTAGTTGGTAAAGTTGTGTTAGCTGTGGTGACATTTTGAGCGATCGCAGACTCAGTTAATGTGACAATTTGAGATAGTCCAAAAGTAAAAAGAAATGCAAGTCTCAGAGATGTCCGTGAAAATGACATAAATTTATCCTCTACAATTTATTTAAGTCTCAAATTTTTAAGTCTTGGATATGCCGAGCTTGACGTTAAGCACCTCAAATAGTTTCTTGAGATGTTTAGTGCAGTAGCTACCAAAACTCCAACTAAATATACAGCCAAGTTTTAATTTTGGTTTTGCACCGATCGAGGTATTTGTGAGTTCACTTCCTGTTCCATCCCATATCCACTATGAGCTTTTACTTCAGTTGCTGGAACGTCAGACCTTACCAGCGTTACACTCTGAGATGAAGCAACAGCATATGGCAACAAAGATGAATGTTTCTAGAGAGCATCTTCAAGCAGCCATTATTAATCTCCGTAAGGCTTTTGCTTTGCAAAAGCAGGTTGAAGATCTATGTGAGTATCATGGTATTCAAGTTTCTTATCGTTGGTCTCTAAGTGAGTCAGAGCAAGAGATGGGGAAATCATTAAAAGAAATTTCTAATCCATCGAAGGATTCATAGGATTCTAAGAACCGATTGTTTATGGCGCGTTCGCCGCGCCATAAACAATCGGTTCTTTATTCTTAGCCCACCAAAGAAAAAACATCGCAAAGCGATATTTTTTCTTTGGCATTTTTTGTGAGATCGTAATTGTGACGAAATTGTTACAATAGAAGAAATTTATTTATAAATATTTATGGTTCAGGCTGCATCGACTACTTTTTCGCGTGAAGATTGGCAAAAGGGATATGAGTCACTGCGAACTGAGCAGGCTTATTGGATCGATGAGATCGAGGGACAGATCCCTCTAGAACTAGAGGGGACTTTATTTCGTAATGGTCCTGGACAGCTTGATATTAACGGGCAGAAATATGGACATCCCTTTGATGGTGATGGCATGGTCTGCGCGATCGCCTTTAAAGATGGCAAAGCACATTTCACAAATCAATTTGTAAAAACACCTGAGTTTATTGCTGAGCAGAAAGCAGGCAAAATTTTATATCGGGGCGTATTTGGCACACAAAAGGCTGGGGGCTGGCTGAGTAATATCTTTGATTTGCGAAACAAGAATGTTGCTAATACAAATGTGGTGTATCAGGGCGGGAAGTTGTTGGCTTTGTGGGAAGCAGCACGTCCCTATTCACTTAATCCTCAAAGTTTGAATACTTTGGGGCAAGAAACTTTTGATGGGAAGTTAGCGGCGGGGCAAGTTTTTACAGCGCATCCCAGACGAGACGATCGCACAGGTGATTTATGGGGCTTTGGGGTACAACCAGGACCAAAGTCTACGATTTCGATTTATCGGGTTACCGATCAGGGTGAATTATCGACGGAATCTCAGGTTAAGGTTTCAGGATTTTGTTTCTTGCATGATTTTGCCTATACGCCAAATTATCGGATTTTCATGCAAAATCCTGTGTCTTTTAAGCCTTTACCCTTTATGTTGGGCTTAGCGACTGCGGGGGAATGTATAGAATTAAAGCCAAATTCTCCCAGTCAGTTTTTACTAATCGATCGCCAAGGCAATTTACAAACCATTGAAACTGATCCTTGTTTCGTGTTTCATCATTGCAATGCCTATGAAGAGGGTGACGAAATTATTGTGGATTCAGTTTGTTATCCTGACTATCCCAAGCTGGAACCAAATACGGATTTTCGAGAGATTGATTTTGACAAGGTGATTGCAGGGCAGTTATATCGCTTTACGATTAATCCCAAGCTTGGAACAGTAAAGCGCGAACTGATCTTAGAGAGATCTTGCGAGTTTCCTGTGGTGCATCCCCGTTGTGTGGGGCAAAAATATCGTTATGCCTATATTGGCGCGATCGCCAAGGAATCTGGCAACGCACCTTTACAAGCGATCGCCAAAGTCGATATGCAAACTGGCAAGCAAGAATTTCATAGTTTTGCGCCACGCGGTTTCATTAGTGAGCCGATTTTTGTACCCCGCGATCGCAGTAGCAATAGTGCTGAGGACGCTGGCTGGGTGCTAACTTTAATTTTTGATGCCGCACATAACCGTTCAGATTTAGTAGTACTAGATGCTCAAAATATTACTGGTAAGCCGCTGGCTACCTTACATTTAAAACATCATGTACCTTATGGCTTGCATGGTAGCTTTACTCACGAAGTCTTCTAAAAAAAGCGGCTCTTAGAGCCGCTTTTTTTTTAGAAAAGATCTAGAGGAAAATGCCCATGGGTTCCGCTATAACCATCAGTGAAATCTGTATGCAAAGATATCAATACACCACGATATTCACCTTTGTAATTGTCAACATGGTAACGACGACTGCGGGGGTTGTACTTAAGATATACGCCATCAGTGATTGCAGGTAAGTCTGCTTCAGGTAACTCGTAGCGAAAATTAGCCGCATAACTTTTTAAAGATTGAAAAGCTGCGTCTGTAGTGTCAGCACAGATCCCAAAAATGTGATAATCAGCCTGTTTAGTTAAGTAATCTAAGGCTTCGCAGATCTGCGATCGCCGTTCTAAAGTTGCCGATTCTCGATCTAAGTCGCTTAGCTCCCAGAGAATACGTTCAGCATCGGCGACGGTTAGATTATTGCTCATGGGTTTCTAAGTTAAGGAGGAGCTAAATTATATTATGAACATTAACGAAGAAATTGCTCGCTTACGCGATCTCTTGCCTGCATCTTGGCGGATGACCACATCAATTAAGTCAAAGCCAGAGCAGACTGAACTGATCTCAAGTTCACAAATATTTCCTTGGCAAAAAGGAACACAAATAGACATAAATTTTCGCCTATGGCGACAACTACCTGAAGCCCAAAGAGATCTATTACTCTTGCATGAAATAAGCTGGCGACAACAGACAAAATGGCTACAAATAGGAACCTATCAAGGTGTAGCTGCCATGTCTTTAGTGGGAGGAATTGTTGAGGCAACGCAGGGAGATGTTACAGGAATGGCGATCGCCATATTACTAGGAACTATCGGCATCAATCAGATTTTACGTAAGAATAAAAGCTCACAAATCCAAACACAAGCTGATGGGGAAGCCCTTGAAGTTGCTCAAAAACGCGGTTATGGTGAAGCCGAGGCTGCTAGAGCGCTACTTGAAGCTATTCCTGCGGCGGCAAAGTTAATGGGACGAAACACACCTGAATTTACAGAATTAATCCGATGCCAAAATTTACGGGCGATCGCTGGTCTATCAAAAACCACTATTCCTGAAACAGGCATCAATGATTTCTAAATAAACGTGAGTTCGGGATAAACTACAAAATTTTAGGAGGGTTTGCGCTGCGAAGTCCCTCTAGGAGCTAGTTTGAAATTAACCCGAACTGAGGTTAGTTTTAGACATAGTACTGAAAAATAAAATTAGTAATCCCAAATATAAAATCAATTTTGTGCTAATATTTATACCTTTATAAGCTTAGGTTATGCTGTACTCAGCACATTCAATCCTCAAAATAGAATATTTCTTATGAGTAGTTGTAGAAATGCGCTAGAAGAATTGGTAATCGAAGAAGCAGAGGCTCAGTACAAACGCTTAGGTGCTGATGTAAAAAAGCGCGTAGATCTTAGTGAAGTAATCGCTTATACCCTAAATCGCTTACCACCAATGTACGCAACTACTCAGCGCGGCTGGGTACAACAACGAAAAAAAGCCGACCAAGAGCTAGGTGCGGCGATCGCCAAAACAGTCCGAAATGGATTTCTGAGTACACAGAGCGATGTCTTAAGACAAAATGATCCAATTCCCGATCATGAACTGATCAGTCAGGCGCGATCGCTTTTTAAGTTACGCAAGTTATTTAGTAAAGACTATCTCAAATGGAAAGATGTTCCCGAGATTGTCAGAGATGCTTTGGATTCAGGATACTATCAGAGTCTTTCTAGTGGTACATATGTAAGCCTTGATAGGCGCAATTCTCTTTTAGCCCGTAGCTACGCAGTAAGGCGCAAGACAACAAAAATTGTGCAAAACACATCAAGCTCAACTAAAACTGAAAAAGATATTTCCGCAGAGATTAAAGACTTTGAGTCTTATATGTCAGGAACTATTTATCGATATAGCAATATTCTTGAAAGTCTGGTAACGGCGATCGTTGAGCGCCGAGTCAATCGACTTGATGAAGGAGTTCAGCAAAAAATCAATATTGATGATGTAGCAGCCTACGTTCTTAATCGCTTGCCACCAATGTATGCCACTAGTCGTCGTGGATTACAAAATTTGCGACAACGGGTCAAATCTGAGATGACAAGCCAAATTATCAGCATTGTCAAGGAAGCTCTAAATAGAGTCGTTCAATCACCTGAAAGGGCTTTGTCTCCTCTACCTTTTGAGAAATTCAACATTGAACTAGAAGATGCTTTAGTCCAATTACGAGAACTGCTCAAAAGAGATGATGTTACATGGCGAAATGTTGCTGAAGTTGTTGAAGAATGTTTAAGAGCGCCCAGATCTGATTATCCAGTTTGGCGAGCTAAGCACGATGTCTAATAACGATTGCTATAGTAGCAATAGTAAATTTATTCACTACTGAATCAAAATAATTAATATGCTTAGCCCTATTTTGCAAACTAAGATCGAGAGTCAGATCAGCAACAATAAAATCATGCTCTACATCAAAGGCACTGCTCAACAACCTCAATGTGGATTTTCAGCAGCCGTCGTGCAGGTTTTTAATACCCTAGGACAGCCCTATGAAACTGAAAATATTCTTGAAGATGGCGAATTACGTCAAGGTTTGAAAGAATTCTCCAGTTGGCCAACTTTTCCCCAAGTTTATATCGATGGTGAGTTTGTCGGTGGTTGCGACATCGTGATGGAACTAAATAATCGCGGTGAACTCGCTACAATCGTGCAAGAGGCAATCAGTAAATAAAAAAGGGGCGCTTTGCGCCCCTTTTTTATAAAACATTTGATAGCGCTTTCTTGGTTCGTTTCCAAGCCCAAGAACCAAGCCCAAATACAATCAGACTTAAAACAATTAACACTATTTGAAAACCAATCTGTTGCTTGCCACCATTGTGGACACCAAATACACCTGTTAAAAAATCTAGAGAAACTGCAATCACTGCAAGCGGCAAACTAGCCGCTATGTTTTCTCCATTGTTTAATAAGCCAAAAACCTTGCCGCGCATATTTTCAGGAGTATGTTCTTGAATTGCCGTTCGCATCGGAATTACGATTAAGGCTCCATTAATACCAATAAAACCACCGATTAGCCAAGCAACCCATTGATTAGTCACAAAGGCAAACATTAATAAACCGATCGCCATACCAATAAAACCAATAAATGGTAGAGGGCGATGGATAAATTTTTTCCCAAATTTTCCTAATATCAGCGCACCGATCGCTAAACCCACCCCAACTGACGCTACAAAAGAGCCAAATTCTTCACGATTACCTGTAACCACTTCAGCAAGGTTAAGTGACAGTTTTTGCATGGCTCCTAAAACTGCGTATAACAACACTAACTGCAACATTGCGCCACCAATTAAGTGATTGTGGCGCACATATTGAAAGGCATCTCTTAAATCAGTCCATACCCCTGATCCGACTTTTTTAGGATGGATAATCTCATCTTTGGGTAAAGCAAACAGAAAAAAGCCCGATATCAAATAGAGACTACCTAGTAAAACTTCACGACTGTAGGCTCTGGCTTCAGGGAAAAGCCCTAGGGTAAATCCCAGCAGTGGTGCGCCGATCGCAAAGCCCACAATCAAAGATCCTACTTCTGTAACCGTAA
This sequence comes from Pseudanabaena sp. CCNP1317, assembly GCF_034931345.1. Lineage (NCBI taxonomy): Bacteria > Bacillati > Cyanobacteriota > Cyanophyceae > Pseudanabaenales > Pseudanabaenaceae > Pseudanabaena > Pseudanabaena sp. CCNP1317. Next base: position 7,522 of record NZ_JAYGIF010000006.1, read on the forward strand.
ATAGGGCGTTGGCAGGCAAAAGATCGCTTTTGGGAACAACTAGGGCGATCGCTGATTGCTCAGCAGGCGCAAAAATATTCGTAAAAGTGGAAATAATGAAGGTAATCAGCAGCAATATTGGTAAAGAACGCGGGGCAAAGGGAATAACAAACAGACAAGCTGCACGCAAAAAATTACATAAAATCAATACCTCACGCTTAGGATTCCAATCCACAAAAATCCCTGCGATCGATCCCAAAAACACCGCAGGCAAGGTCATCGCAATCATGATCGATGATTCCCTAGTATTCACATCACTGCCACCATCAGCGACAGCAAGGGCAATCAACAAAATCAGGACAACTTTATCAACTAGCTGAGCCAATATTTGGGCGAGCCACAATGCCAAAAATTGACGATTACGCAAAACTGCTAAATAGCCAGCAGTTGGATTTAGATCGGGTTGAGACATCAATTAAAGTAGCTAAAGTAGCATTCAGATAAACATTGTATAGCGATACGAAAGGCGGCGCGAACCGCCGCCTTTCATAATTTTGATTACGAGATATAGTTTAAAATAGTCTGAGAGAGAGGGATTCAGATATATTCATGAGAATTGCCTCCTTGATGTCCCCAGTTTTTCCTGACGCTTGGAATCGAGATCAGGGCGATCGCTTTTCCCTCTAGCAAATGGAATAACATCTGCCACCGACATTTCTCTAGCCGAACGAATTAATAGCGCGGCAATAAATAAGCAAGATAGCGTTGAGCTACCACCATAACTTAAAAAAGGAAAGGGTAGCCCCGTTGTTGGTAAAACCCCAGTAGCCACACCCACATTCAAAATTGATTGCACCACAATTAGCGATGTTGAGCCAAGGGCAATCAAGCGAATCACAGGATCTTTGCATTTATAAGTCACCGATAGCCCAATCGTGCCATAAATCATCACTAGCAATAGCAAACAAATTCCCCCAAGCAAACCAAATTCCTCTGCAAAAACCGCAAAAATAAAGTCGGTATATTGAATCGGCAAGAAGAGCTTTTGCTGAGACAAGCCAAATCCAGTTCCCCAAAGACCACCAGAGCCGATCGCCATTAAACTTTGCGTCAACTGATAGCCATCTCCTGCTTGGTCTTGCCAAGGATCGAGAAATGACATAATTCGCCGCCGTTGATATTCTCGAAATGAGACACTAACTACTGCAACACAAGTACCTAAAGCCGCAGTTCCAAGAAGTTGTAGACTTGGCAGTCCAGCGCCTAGGGCAATCAACCATAGCGTAATCCCACAAAGAGCTGTCACACTCAAACTAGGCTGCATCAAAATGCCCCCCAGTACTAATAAGAATACCAACAACCATCCAATCCTTGCTTTCCAAGGAGTACGATTCCAATTTCCAAAAAGCTGTGCTGCTTGCAAAATCAGAAACGGCTTGATTAGTTCTGAGGGTTGCAATAGGAATGAGCTTGAGCCTACTGATAACCATCTTGTTGCAGCATTACGTGTTGTCCCTATTCCTGGAATATGCGTTGCATAGAGCATTGCCAGAATAATGAACAAAAAGATTGGGCTGATTTTGAGCATAAACTTTAACGGCAAATGCACGATCGCATTAAAAATCAATAAACCAATCACAGCCCAAGCCAATTGATATTTGAAATATAACGTGCCATCTTTAAAAGTAAGATCCGCTACGGGATAGGAAGCTGAAAAAAGGACTGCTAAACCAGCGAACAGCCATAAGAAAGTCAGCCATCGAAGGAGCCGAGCTTCTGTCGCCCATTTATCCACGGTGCGGTCAAAAAATGGAAATACCTGAAGAATCTGGAAGAGTTTCACGGCTAAAGTGGGGGACTTAAGGTTTTTTGATTGCTATACGCTACAAGATAGCTTGCAATATTTTTGTTACGGTTTTCGTGATGCTATTTTAACCACGATTTTTCGCGATCGCTGAAAACAAAAATTATTGGCTCAATAGGTATATCGGGCAGGTAAAAGAAAAAGAAGAATTTACTAATATTATAGCGAAACACAGAAGCAGGTATCACGATCACGATCCTGATTGTGAGCTTAACCCATCTAATCGATGATGAGAAATGTTACGCAACAGTAAGTCAGACGAGATGGAAAAAAGGAGTAATTGGCGATCTAATACCAATTCACGAAAGTGTGACAACACTTTCGTGAATTAAAAGCCAAACCCGATAAGGGTTTTAAAAACACAAAATGGCTACACCATTTTGTGTTTTGGTATAACCTACACAATATTCGCAGAACGCCATCAACCAATATGGATTTAGATATAGCAACGCAAGAGATAGATAGGACAAATCAAACCCAAAAAGATGAGTGGCGGCGCGAAGCGCTGCCACTCATCTTTTTGGGTTTATGTCCTAAGCAAAACTTACATTTCTATATTATGTCTGTATTTGATGGGATTAAACTTATCTGGCCCAGTCTAGTTTGACGAAGTATATCTGACTGCTAGACACAAAGGTAAACCCGAAAAAGTTAAAATTGGGGGCGCAAAGGGATGCGTAATCACCTCAAATGAGGGCAGGGGAAACTTGAAAAAGAAAATCCACCCATCTTGAGTCTTTAGATTTTGATTTTCCCTAACTATCTCTTTTATTTCTATAAAACCCTAATATTTTTGTTAAAAGTCTTGCTTTGCAAGACTTTTAACAAAAATATTAGGGTTAGCCTCTGAAAGCAGTCAATTTATGACTGGATCTGCTACATTAGTCAGCGTCCAAACTGTGAGGATTCATACTTATATGAGTACTAAGTTCTCGTGGCTAGCTTCATCCCTAGTTGCAGCATCAACACTGCTAGCTAGTGGTGCTGCCTTTGCCGATCCCCTACTTACAGATCAAGATCAATATCCTCGAAACTTTCCTGCAACCTACCCACAGGCGCAGACCAAAGTTTTAGATATGACTTCTGATCCTAACTTACCTAATGCCTATATTCAAACAACATTTAGGGATCAATGGATTGAGCGGCAATCTAACGCTTTTAGAGCCATGAATCGAGAAATGATGGACTTGCAAACTCTTAGCGATGCGACTATTCGCACTCGTGATTTGCCCAGTCCTTATTGCTCATCTTTACTAAGTGAAGGATTTAATGCTTGTGCGGCTCCTGAAGAGCCTGCTCCTGCGGTTCCTATGCCTAGGATTGAAGTTCCAGCGGCAGTTCCGTCTCGTCCTGTTCCTGCCTTGTGGTAATCATTGTTATTACCCTAAATAAGTTTTTTGTGTTGAGTCTCAAGTAAAACCCCAATAATAAAGGCGGCGCTAAGCGCCGCCTTTATTATTAAGTTCGATATAGCCATTTGCGGCGTGCTTCGCACGCCGCAAATGGCTATATCGAACTCACGTTAAGCTAAAAAATTTTAGAAGCCAAAACAGTAAAAGCCCCGCAAAGCGAGACTTTTACTGTTTTGGCTTCTAGAGAGGGTTCACAGGTTAAACATTGTGAGGCGGCGCTAAGCGCCGCCTCACAATGTTTGGGTTTTATGTCCTAACAAGAATAACGACAGTTGTGTTACTCACTTTCAGGCAAATTTTCATTGAGAGGGCGAATATTTACAATTGTGCCACCCATCCGAGCGATACTCCGCATTTGTTCATTCATGCGGTTATATGGCACTTGAATAAAGACGTTATCCATAGGGCGCATTGTGTAGTTAAAGTTTGTAGGTTGCTTGTACTGATTAAGCCCAGATACTTCATAGACAAAAAAGCGAGTATCTGTGGTGGAAGTGGAAGGTGTCATAAAAATAAATTTTTAGTTGTAAATTGTTTAAATGGGATTTACGGTTTTCAAGTTGTCATAGACAACTTGAAAACCATAATATTACTGAGCGATCGTCACACTAGCGACTTTACCGCCCATCTTATTGATGCGTTGCAAGGTGCTGTTCAACTGCTCATAGGAAACAATGTATTCTCTGTTGACGCGGCGAACTTTTGGATATCTTTGTAAAGTGGCTGCGGCAACTTCGATACGATAGAGCCGATCGCTTGATCCTGTGGAAGAACGCCCAAAAGCGCGAGTAGGCATGGAACCTTTGGCTGGACGATAGGCCCATCCGTCGTTGCTGCCAGAAGCACCAACGATCGCGGAAGCACTATTTTGAGCAAGCTCAGCCGCTAGTCTGGAATTATTGCCTTCAAGTTGAGCGCGATCGCTGTTAGCGTATCCACGATAGAGGCGGAACATTCTGGTAAAGCCAACGGTTCTATCGCCAACTTTATTCTCAAAACCACGATAGTAAGGTACTGTCGCATCACCAAAATTCGCTTCGTATTCATCAGAATCAAGGTAGGAATCAATATCGGCATCAAAACCTTCATTTTGATAGCGATCCAGATGCTCCACTACTTCAGCTTCGCTATAGGGAGCGCGTCCCAAAAGATGCTTGAAGTTTAGTTCAATGACGCGGGTGTGAAAATTAGGGTAGAGAAACTTAGTTTTGTATAATTCAGACTTGGCAAGCGCACGAACAAATTCACGGACGGTGATTTGACCATTGCACAGCAGAGACTCTAATGCAGTGAGACGCTCTGATGCCATGAGGTAGTCATTACCCAATACATGACGGTAAACAGCCTGAATTACTACTTGGGCATTTTCTGGAGACCAGTTAGGACGGAGTTCGGTGGGGCTGGTCTCACTATAAGCAGAGGTTCCCAAACGGGAAGCAGCATTTGTAATCACTATATTTTGTTCTCCTTTGATATTTTAGCAAGTTAGATTTCTAGCCTTTTTTAGCTCGGCAAAGCCGAGCTAAAAAAGGAAAAAATCTTAGAGCGCTTGGCGCTGAATTAAAATTTAAATAAAATTTAAATTATGTTAAAGGTATTAATTCAATACCTTTAACATAATTTAGGTGATCACTTTAAGCAAGGGAAATTTGCGTAATGCGGCTACCGCGTTGGTTTAGTCTTTGCAATGTGGCAGAGAGTTGATCGTAGGAGACCAAGTACTCACTGACACTGCGACGAATTTGGGTAGTGCGTCCGCGATCAGCTTGGACGGCTCTGACGCGATAGACTTGTCCGCGATCGTCACCAGTAGTGCCAGATAGTGCTTGACCAAAATGAGGAGTGCGGATTGGATTAGCAGAATTTTGAGCAAGATCCGCAGTCAGCCATGTGGATTTGTTTTTGCCTTGAGCGCGATCGCTGTTAGCATAGCCACGATAAAGCTGGAACATGCGATTGAAATCTACGTTTCTACTGCCGCGTTGAGTTTCAAAGGCACGGTAATAAGGAACGATCGCTTCGCCAAAATTCTCTTGATACTCGTCTGAATCAATATAGGAATTGATTTCTGCTTCATATCCATGTTCAATATAGCGATTGACATGTTCGGTAATTTCCGCCTCATCATGGGGAGCGCGTCCCAAAAGATGCTTAAAGTTCAATTCGATAAAACGAACTTGTGGTGTGGAGGAGAAAAACTTTGTCCGATACAATTCAGACTGAGCCAAAGCTCTCACGAATTCACGAACGGAAATATTGCCACTAGCAAGCAGAGACTCGGCACTAGTTAAGCGTTCTGACAACATCAGATGCTCGTTGCCAAATACCTGTCTATAGGTTGCCGAAATAACTGACTTAATATCAGAGTCACTCCAATTCGTCCGCAATTCTACGGGAGATGAATTCACGAAAGGCTCAAATCCTAAACGGATCGCCGCAGCAGAACTTGTCATATCGAAGCTCCTTAATAAATTTTTGAAATGATTTTTTAAAATTTTCTTAGCTATATAGGCGGCTTAGAAACTATTTAAGAATTACTTTCTGGTATAAAAAACCTAAGAGATCCCCCTCAATCCCCCTTAAAAAGGGGGAAGAAGATAATTCTCCCCCCTTTTTTAAGGGGGGCTGGGGGGGGGGATCTAGACAGTTCTTAAATGGCTTCTTAGACTGCCGACCATTCTAACCAACACGAATCAATCACAGCCTTAATACAGAAAACGGTAAGCACGTCCCCTCAGGGTGTACTTACCGTCTTCGGGATTTTCTTTATTGAGATGATTTTGGTGTAGTGAATTGAGATGCAAAGATTCTCAATTTATTACTTCCTCAAGAAAATCTTAGCTGAGGGCATTGATTGCGTAGTCAATGTAGGAATTAGCTTCTAAAGCTGCATCTCCGCTCAAGCCATGATTAGCTTTGATGGATTTCAAAGCTTCAACATACCAGCTAGGAGCTAGATCGAATGCGCGGTTGATTTCGGTCAAACCACTTACTAGATAGTCATCCATAGGACCTGTGCTACCAGCAATGAGGCAGTAGGTGATCATGCGGATGTAGTAGCCGATGTCACGAACGCACTTGGCTTTACCACGAGGGGTAGAAGCGAAGTTGTTGCCTTGTTGTTGGGTGGTGTAGGGATATTTTTGGTAAACAGCATTTGCTGCACCTTCAGCCAAGCTAGAAGCTTTAGCGCTCAATCCTTTAGCAGCATCAAGGCTAGCTGCGGCTGTGCGTAGACGACCAAATGCGGCTTGCATTTCGGGAACACTGAGATAGCGCCCTTGAGAATCGGCGGTAGCAACTGCTTCGGTTAAAGGAGTTTTCATACTTAATGTACCTCTAGGAATTTATATGAGAAGTTTTGAAATTGCGAGAAAAAGAAAAAAATAAAATATTGCAAAAAGTTAATGCAAAAAATTTAATGATTAACCTACGGATGCTGCGGCTTTGTCGAAGTAGCTAGCTAGTTCTGCGATAAGAGCGCTACAGTCGCCACGGGTTACGCCATTAGGATCGTTAGCAAGTGCGATCGCTGCTGCTTTCATCTTGTCGATGCCAACTGCTACAGATCCACCAGGTACGCCCAATGCGCTGTAGGTTTCACGCAAGCCATTGAGGCAACGATCTTCCAATACGCTAGCGTCGCCAGAGAAGATGGCGTAGGTTACATAGCGAAGGATGATGTCCATGTCGCGCATACATGCGGCGATACGACGATGGGTGTAAGCGTTTCCACCAGGAGCGATGAGTTGAGGCTGATCTTCAAACAAGGCGCGAGCTGCATCTGTAACGATCGATGAAGAGCTAGCGGTGATGCGGTTAACGACATCCAAGCGCTTGGTGCCATCTGCAACTACTTGCTTCAAAGCATCAATTTGAGAATCACTTACAAAAGCTCCGCGAGTATCTGCCTGAGCAACTACTTTAGTAAAAGCATCTAGCATTTAAAGAATCTCCTTTTTTTTAAAGATGTATAAAAGCGAACTATTCCTAACCTAGCTATTGTTTTGGATATCAATTTATGCAAATATCCAACACGAATAGAATCCTTGGTCATGCTTGATTAAACGACAATCAATTTATATCAGGCTTGCCTAATGGAGCTAAACCAAGGGAACCAAATCTTAATTTCGATAAGTATTTTGGCTTAGCGGCTTTGGAATTAAAAAGATTAAAACAACTAATTTGTGCAGTTTTTGTGCAAAGCGTGGAGTGATGGATATCAAGTTAGATAAAACGAATACAGAAATCGTAGAATCTTTGCTAGTCAAGAGTTTTAGCTATTTATACCTAGTTGCTAATTGTTAAGTGTTCTTTGTATTTGATCTTATTTCTTAATATAAAGATTAATCACAAACCATTTTTTTTAACCGTTTTACTTTATGGAAATTGCCTCTAACAAAGAATAGGGTAATGTTCTACAATTTCTTGTTTTTATCTTGAGTAGGCGTTTGTAAATAGATGAATAAATGTTAAGTAGTTTGCGTTGGAATATGCTTAATATTTATTCATAATTAATTGTGGTATTTAGTTATTCTTCAGGATCGGTTGAGGGTAGCTCGTCATCTGTTGTGGGTAATAACTGATGTTACGTGGAAGCAATTCCTGCGATAGCGGAAGTCTGGGGCTGGCACGGGGGCACAGCCCCTACAGAATCTAAATTATTTAGGTAGGGGCAATCCCCCCGTGGTTGCCCTGCTTCGCTAACAGCAAGAAATTCATCATCTGAGTCTTTCTAAAATGGGGAGAAGTTCGCTAAAGGTGAGGACTCCTAAACCTAGAATCTGTAACATGGATCGACTAAATTGCCCCAAATAAAAAACTCTTGATTCTTAATCATCTGGTGGTAACAAGAGTTCTGCTTCAATCGCATCCCACGTTGTAGGGGAGAGTCTAGCTGCTTCATGCTTGCATTTGAGCAATAGGTCGATGCTATAGAGGTAATTTTTTAAAGTTGGGGATTCTTCATAGGTGAAATTAATCAGTTCTTGATTTAGGTGAAAGGCTTCGAGATAGGCATTTATAACTTGTCCCGCTACTCTCATAATTTGGGTGATATCCGATCCTTCTACAGCAAATTGAAGATGTTGTAATTGATTTGTAAATTTGGACAATTCTAGCTCTGTAAAAATTCCTAATTTCTCTAATTTGTTGGCACTGGTGATAGCACTTTCTCTGGCACTAGCGATTTCACTATTACTGGCACTAGCGTTGATGCAACTGACACTGAGTCTGTTGCTGCTAATGACACTGACGCTATTGAGATCGATAGAGCTATCAATGTTGAAGGCGATATCGATGACGCTGCGTTTGGGGCTGGCACTGACGATCGCAACCGCACGTTTAGCCGCAGGTTTAAAATCGCCTGATGAACCTGCTGTAACTTGTTCTGCCCATTGCAGCAACGCCTTTACTTTGGGATGACGTGCATACTGTTTAGCTGCTTTGTGCATCTCTATCAGAAGTTCATCTGAACCTCTATCCACCATCAAACCTGAAGTTAATAAAAATACTTCTCTCCATCGCTCATCAGTCAGATATTTCTCCACCATCTGCGAAATTTGACCATGAGCATAGATATATCTTGCCGTCAGATATTCCTGCAAAGTCAGGTGCGAGAAAGAATACACATCCTCAACTCTTTCTACCAAAATACCTTGTTGAATGGCGATCGCATCTAACACCTGTTCTCCACTAAGTTGTTTAGGTGCATTTAGGTTACTTGATAGAAACACCTTAATCCGCTCTACCAATTGAGACTGAGGTATAAACAGTCGATCTGCCGCAAAACCCTCACAGGCAATTTCTGAAAGCAGCACTTCTTCTAGCTCTACACTCAAACCCTCATAGATAGCCTGTCGCATAATTCGCTTTTCGGCAGCCCATTCCTCCAAGAGAATCCGCAAAGCCTTCTTGTATAGCCCACTGCGATTATTAGCAAAGGTCTGTGACTTGTCATAAGTCAAGCAGAGAAAAGTTAGCAAAATCGGACTATGAGCAAGTTCCTTTGCTGCTTTGTTTTCATCACGTTCTAGCAATTCCCAACAAAGCGCCGCCGTTCCCGCCTGTTTGTCTTCTTCGGAGCGAAACCAGTTATTGATAAACTGCTGAATCTGTTCATCATCAAACTCCGACAAAATCACATCACTAAAGCGCTTGAAATTGTAGCGATAGGCGGCAGTACGACAGGAAGCAATGTAGCGATTTTTGTCGTAGCGATCTACAAAGTCTTGAATTGCATCAATGACAGAGTTGACATTTGCAGAAGGTACTTCATCCAGACCATCTAGCAAGATCAGTAATTTGCCCTGATCTAAAGCACTTTCTGTAAATTCTTTAGGCTTAGGAAATCCACAGGTTGTAAATTCAGCCTCTATCAACGCTTTGAGATCGATTTTGCTCTCGGTGAATTTTTTAAGCTCTAGTAAAACTGGAATGGCTTGATGCTTAAAGTTGCCCTTTTTCCCTTTAAAAGATTCCAAACCAATTTTGCGAAGAAAAGTAGACTTCCCTGCCCCCGGTGCGCCCAACACCATCAGAAATTGTTTTTGACTGGCAACAGTAATCCCATCTTGCCTTTCCTTAGAGCGATATCTCAGTAATCTCTGACCAGCTTCACGATAAAGCTTTTCCAAATCATCAATAGTCGCAAACTGCTGAACCTCATCCTCTCCCAATAACTGAACTGTCGTAAATATCTCATCTAACTCAACAGGATCTTTCATCCCCAATACTTTGAGTTTGCCATGTCGTTTAGTGTAACTCTCGATATACTTCCCCGCCGCCTTAAAGACGACATCCTGCAAATCCTTACCAACATCTCGCTTCATCAAGCTTGCAAAAAAATTTTCGCCTTCCTTCTTACCACTGTCTCTCAGTACTTCGAGCGCGATGCTAACTAGAGGCGCGACAAATGGTTCTAATCCAGTCATGAGATTTTGTAATTGCAGTAGCCAGATCCTAGAGGATTTAAGGTTGCTTGTAAATTAACGTGAGTTCGACGCACTAAAAGATGGCATGATGAAGAGCAGGCAAGCCTTTGAAGAGAAGATCTAAAGCAGGTTTAGTCTCTCGATATGTATAAGCAACCAACCCAGCTAAAAGGTTGACAAGAAAATTAAAAAAACTGGGATGTCTTGAATGCTCTTTTGTATCCTGACCCATGAAAGGCGATCGCGATGGTCATCACTTCACTCAACCTCATTCTTGAGCGACTTTTCCTTTCTCCCTGCATTGATGGCAACATTGGTTGCTCTTGCCAGTATTTTTCAAAACTTTGGCAGAAATCATCCACTTCACAGAAGATTCGGGTGATATCCAAGTGCGATACGATACTGTTCATATTGCTGAGGCTTTTAGTTTGTCAACCCTAGTAGACTGCCAAAGGAAATTTGCGGGGTTATCGAAACGAGCAAAGCTCGTTTCGATAACCCCCAACTAGTCAAAGTTCTAGTGGCGGACTACTAGTCTCAGCTTTTCTTTTGCTTTTGTCTACTCCGTCGAACTGACGTTAAATTAAAATTCGTTTTTCTCCCAGTTCCTTTTAAGCTAAGCATCTAGGCAACGGAGAAATATCAACACAGATATCTGCGAAAGAACAAGTAAAGAGGGTTTGGAGACCAAACCCCTACCTATACAAATACCGTAGGGGCTTGGTCTCCAAGCCCAAATATCAGATCTAGATTTAAGCAGCGAAATCAAAGAGCATCGTGGTCATATAACGCTCAGTCCATTCTGTGCCAAAGGACTTTTCGAGAACACGGCGAGTTTTATCATTTTGCTGTTGCTTCTCGCAGTAATAGCGCTGACCCGCCAAAATCTGATCGATTTCCACAGAAGTCGTTAACGGCTCAGTTGCCACCGCAAGCTGACAATGCAACGTCAAATAATCACGCACTCTTTGTAAAAAAGCAGCCTCCTCGCGATCGCCCATTGGACGCACAAACAAACAAAAATCTGAAAAGATATCGCCCCACTGTGGCAACTCACGAGTTTGCTCAAACTCGATCACAGGCAAACTCGACAAAGCATTGTGGTAACTGCGAGGTAAAGCGCGTTCTGGATGCACAGGCGAAAGATCAGCGATCGCAGCGCTAATACTTCCGCGACCACCCACTAAGTCGGCTCCAAAAATAGGAATGCCATATTCAGGATTAGGAAACATCACACAATGCAGAATATCTAAGCCGCTACCAACTCTAGCAAGTTCCAAATGCAGCTTCCGAAATTGTGGTGTGCTATAGCAATGGTTCTCAATGACGAGACGCTCACCTTCTAAAGCTCCTTCCACATAGCCTAGATCTTCTGGAACTTGATAGGGAGACAACTCTAGGTTCTCGCGCCATACAGATTCGATACAGTTGGCTAAGTTATGAATGAGGGGATATTGTTGCTCTCGCAGCGACGCTTGTAGGGCTTGAGTCATGCGATTTTATCTCAATGTATATGAATTTTAAAAAAGTTTTTATGCTCTGACCATGACTGATTTATTGTGCAAAATGCGTGCAATTCATGGCTGTCGCCTATCAATTCTTGGGTAAAAGGTGCGCGAAGCGCACCTTTTACTTGTATTGGTAAGCTCTCACCCGTTGCAGACGATTATGAATCCGATTAGCTAGATCGATGCCCACGATTGGTTTGCATAAATAGTCATCTGCGCCAACGCTAAAAGCGAGGTTCTGGGTATTCGCATCTGTCATCACACTGAGAAATAATATGGGTAAACGCTGCCAGTCAAGATTGTTTCTTAGAGCTTGACAGATTTCAAAGCCATTGATTTGAGGCATATTGATATCCAACACTAAGACATCAGGTAAAACCGACTGTAACACCGTCCAAAAGTCCTGTGGATCTGCCAAGGTCGTCACTTTAAAGCCCCAAGGTTTGAGCAATTTAGGAAGCGATCGCAAACAATCCACATCATCATCGACAATCATCACCTTTGTCTCGATTTGAGCATGATCCAGATGCAATCCTGACGATGATATGGTCATATTTGTCGCCATGGGAGCGCTTTCGATGACATGGGTATTCTCAATAGACTCTTGCAAAGAAGTTACCAAGGCTTCCAAAACTTCTAACTGTTGTTTTTTGAGCAATGGTTGGCTTTGGAGTAAATTTTCGAGCTGACTCGCTAATTGCATGGCGATCATTAACCCAAACGTTCCTAGAGTCCCCGCTAATTTGTGAGATGTTTGCTGCGCCTGTGCTTGCAATAGCGGATCGAGATCTCCAGATTGTAATTTGCTGACCGTTTGAAATAATACTTCTAACTGCTCCAGACTTTTGGGTTTATTGCTGATCCAAAGCTGATTTAAAAATTCTAAATACTGCTTTTGTTGAGTATCTTGAGAGTTGGCATTGGGTAACTTCAGCGAATTTGTAGTAACTGACTCAATTTGCTGTGGTATTGCCATCTCAGGGGCTTTGTCTGGTGCTTTGAGGTAATAGCCTCGCCCATGCACAGTCGCAATGAAATCTGATGGAGCGCCAGACTCTACTAACTTATGCCGTAAGCGTCGAATATGCGATCGCACCGTTGCCTCAGATGGGAACTCATCGGAAGACCAAAGGCGATCGAGGATTTCATCAGCACTTAGTAAATGCTGACTATCACGCAATAAAAGCTCTAACAACTCATATTCTTTATTGGTAAGCGTAAGGGGATGATTATTGTAAGAAACTTCACAGGTACTCGGATTGAGTAATAAATCCCCCCAAACTAGCAAGGGAAAAGAACTAGCATTACTCCGTCGCAATAATGCACGAATTCGTGCGATTAATTCGGGTATATCAAAGGGCTTAACGACATAATCATCAGCACCAGCATCTAGTCCACTAACCTTAGCCGTACTAGCATTTTGTGCGGTTAGTAAAAGAATTGGCGTAGTATAACCTTCCGCTCGAAAGCGTTGACATAGACGGATGCCATCTAACTTTGGCAAAACAATATCAAGTACGATCAAGTCATACTCGAATGTTGAGCCATAGGTCCACCCCATTTCGCCATCTTTGACTACATCGACAATGTAGTGATGGTCTGTCAGATTCTTAGTTAAGACCGCAATTAATACGTCATCATCTTCTATAAGCAGTATCTTCATAACTTTACCAATCTAGCATTTTGACAATCTGATCAGGGAGATCAAGGGAATTAAAAGGTTTGGTAATTACCCCACTGACTCCTAAATCGTTAAATTGCCTTCTTTCAGAAGTTTGAGCTTTAGCTGTCAAAAAGATTACAGGAATCTGGGACGTTTGTGGATCAGCCTGAAGCGCTCTAAATGTGGCAATACCATCCATATCTGGCATCATCACATCTAGCAATATGGCATCAGGGCTTTCGTCACATGCGGTTTTAATCCCTTGGGGACCAGAACTGGCAATCAACACATCCCAATCGGCAACCATCTGAATACCAAACTGCACCACAGTTTGAATGCTTTCTTCATCATCAACAATCAAAATTCGTTTGGTTGGCATTTTTTTACTTCTTAAGCAACTTGATAATTGAAATTGAAGGTCGCCCATTGTTGCATATCTAGCATCCATGAGTCATTGACATTAGCAGCATTCCCAAAATCTGAAGGCTTACCTGCGCGATCAAGATCAGCTAGTAGCGACTGGGCGACTTGTAAGGGATTGGGAATAGAAATTAATCCATTCAAAGATGAGGCTTGCCGTTGAGAAGCTTCAAGGATTTTGGCAACCTGTAAAAGTGGCGATCGGCTAATCACAATGTAAACATCGACCATGCCTTTAGGGGCGGAGACTGCCCAATTCATCGGCGCTTTGGGATAGGGAACCGTCAAAATTTCCGATGCGGGAATGATGCCATCATTGGCATAGGGAGTAGCGATAAAGTTGGGCGTGAGAATCTTACTACGTGGATCGAGGCAAAAGATTCGCATATATAGAGGTTGATCGCTAAAGTTTTCGATCTGACATTCGAGATGATCGCCGATATTAATTGGTTTAGTCCGCACGGTATTGCTGACATTATTGGCAGGAATTAGAGAAGCCCTTGCCGCAGATTGACTGGCCAAGGTGACCGATCGCTCATCAACACCGATCATCGCCTTGAGGGTGACCCGTACATCCAGATGGGTTGCAGCTTGATTCTCGGTAGTACGGATTAGTTTAGCGGCGAGGAGACTTTCCAGAAAAGGTTGTAAGCGTTTAATCGCCACGCCCACCGACTCGCCCACGGAGCCAAAGGAACCAAGAATCGGTGTATGCCCAACGGTAAACAAGCCGTAGCTTGCTGACTGCGCTCCAAATAGACAATCAGCGCATTGTTCATTGGCATTTACGCCGAACATATTTGGTAAAGTCGAGAAGGCACTAGTCGCATCAACCCGCTCAATTTTGCTCAAGCCCACATCAAGGGCGATCGCCAATTTGACATTGTGCGAAATAGCCCGCATTACTTCCTGAAGTAATTGTCCTGTTTCTAATTTGGGATTGATGCTGTGATCGTTTAAAACTTCAACTTTGCCATTAAATCCATTGCGTGATTTTAGTTGCACTGTGGCTTGTGGATTTGCGGGAATTGATTTGAGAACAGACTGGGGTTCTGAGGCACTAGCTATTTCTGAAGTACTTGCTGCCATTACATTCAAAATTGCTCCCGCCGCATAATTACTTAAAACAGCGATCGGTAAACCTGCCAAATAGACATCTGCTGTGTGGCGATCGCCAGTGCTATTAATAATCACCCCATCGGAACCAAAGTCAGGAGTTGGTAACATCTCCGCAAAAGTAGTAGTGGCGATCGCCTTTTGTTTGCTTGCCTCAACTTCCCACATATTCGCAACTTGTTTCTCGATGGTGAGATTGTCATTGTGTAAAGCGCGGCGATCGAGGGTGGTTGCCAAATCACTCATCACTACATGGATTGTGGTCGCAGGAGTGCTTTGCCACAACTGTTGAACTAAGGCGTAGGTGAATGCGCCACTGCTAAAGCCTGACCATTGAGCATCGGCACAGAGCATATCGCCTGAGGCGGCGCGTAAAGTTGTGCTAAGGGGTTTGGGGGTGATGGGTTGGTTGTCGATGGATTCGGATGTAGGTTGCCAGTTTTTTAATCCAACCCGCGATCGCAAACGGAAATTACCAATCGCCGATACATTCGGATAGTAAAAACCTGCATCGATCACATTCAAAATCCGATCTGTGGCGATCGCTTGCAGCCAACCCTGCCATTCCTGTTCTGTAATGTCCCGTAGATTTTCTAAATTTTGAGGCAAGCCACTATCTACAGGTACAAGCGTATTGTAATTCCCCAGTCGCGAACCATGTCCGCTAAAGTGAACGATTACCAAGTCATCGGGCAAGGTCTGGGCAACTAAATGGGTGGCGATCGCATCGGCGATATTACTGCGAGTCGCTTCGCGATCGGTCAGGGTCACAATATCTTGGGGTGCAAACCCAAACCGATGAATTAGTAGTTCCTTTTGTAACTCCACATCGTTAACACAGCCATGCAAAGGCAGCCATCCATTGGTTGTTGCGGCTGCATTTTGGGATTCCTCTTTAGCATCATATTGATTAATCCCAATCAACAGCGCTCGTTTGCGTTGATTGGATGCAGTCGTTTGACGCACATACTGCTCTGCGGCAAAAGCCACGCGATTGCGGGTGAGAAATTGCCATCCGATCAGACTGGTCAGCCCTGCCTGCAAGAATTGTCGCCGTGCAATCCCCATATTTCCGCCGTGAATTCCTTTGTGTTTTTGCGATCGCTCCTTTAATTAAAACCGATTCAAGGCAACTCTTGGCAGTTATTTTGTGGGATTTTCAATGAGTAAAATTACTCAAAAATAAATATGGTGCTTTGCGCCATATTTATTTTGATACTCCCTTCCCAGTCTTAAAAAATAGACATTAAAACCCAAGGATTAGCGGTGCGGCGCGAAGCGCCGCACCGCTAATCCTTGGGTGAGAAGGGATTACCTTTATTTTTGAGGTTAAAGGTTTTCTGGATCAACACCCATTTCACGGAGTTTAGCCGCAAATTTGGCGATCGTATCTAGAGCCTGTTCTTTGGCAACTCTTTCAGACTCAGCGCGATCGCGTTCTAGTTGAGCTTGTTCAGCCTGTTCAAGATAGGTTAAAAACCTTGTCCCATCAGGTTTAAAAATTTTAAGGGTTTCATCGGTAAGTTCAAAACGGATTCCTAAACGGGGGCTTGTCCAGTTTTGAATATTGGTAATTGGCTCTAGGTGACGATCTTCGGGATTTCTTACCCAACCGACGAGATCATTAGCAAGGTGATCATAAACATAATATTCTTCCACGCCATAGGTTTGATAGAACTCAAACTTCCGTGCCATCTCCGAAATCCGATTGCCCCTAGATAAAACCTCAAATACAACTTGAGGTGCAATTCCTGCTTCGAGGTGTTGAATGTAGGAACCTCTTGCGCCCTTTGGTCTGCCAAATACCACCATCGCATCGGGGGCGCGACGAATTTCTGATTGTCCTTCAACGGGATACCAGAGCAAATCCCCAGCGACAAAGACATGATCATCATCTTTAAACAGATCTTCTAATCCACCTGCGATCGTCACAATCCATTGATAATGCTCGGTACTTTCAGCCATAGGTTGCCCATCGCTACTAGGATAGATAATTTCTAATTTAGAGATTGTGTTGGTCATAGTTTTGGATCGGTATTTGGGATTGGTAAATTCGCGATCGCTAAGCAGCTAAATCTAATTATATAACTCATGTTACGTAGAAGTTTCACCGTAGCCCCTCTCCCAAAAGCTACGGTGTACACACAAGTTATTAGCTATAGCGTGAGTTCCTAATGATCCCCCTCAATCCCCCTTGTAAAGGGGGAAGAAGAAAATCCTCCTCCCTTTTTAAGCATCTGTGTACACACAAGTTATCAGCTATAGCAAGAGTTCCTAATGATCCCCCTCAATCCCCCTTGTAAAGGGGGAAGAAGAAAATTCTCCGAAAATTCTCCCCTCTTTACAAGGGGGGCTGGAGGGGATCTAAACCCTCAAACGTAGACAGAGAGAATTGCGGGTATACACGGTAGCTTCTAGAGAGGGAGAGAGAAACCATAAAACCTCTTGCTCCCCTTCTCCTCTCTGGGAGAAGGGGCTGGGGGATGAGGGCAGATCTTTGTTCGGCGTAACGTGAGTTATATAATCTTTTAATCCAACCATCGAAAGTTTGTCCGAAGGGTAAACTTTCGATTAATTACCGCCTTGTTACCTTGAGCCAAACATTTCCCAAATCGCTATATCTGCATATTCCCTTTTGTAAAAGACGCTGTTTCTATTGTGACTTCGCAATTACGACAGGTGGCGAGAATCTCAAACAGCAATATGTCGATGCTCTCTGTCAAGAAATTGCGCTCACTGTCGCAGAGATTCCGCCTGTCGAGACTTTGCAAACAATATTTTTTGGTGGTGGTACGCCATCTTTGCTCTCAGTTCCACAGGTTGAGCAAATCCTCGAAGCGATCGCCAAATACTTAGCGATCGCCTCTAATGCAGAGATATCCCTTGAGGCAAATGCAGGCACAGTGAATTTGGAGAGTTTGCAAGGTTATCGCAGTTTAGGAATCAATCGCATTAGTCTGGGCGCACAGGCTTTTCAACAAGAACTATTGGATGTTTGTGGGCGTGGTCATAGCGTAGCGGAAATATATGAAGCTGTGGATGCGATTAAAAATGCTGGATTTGAGAACTTCAGTTTGGATCTGATTTCAGGGCTGCCCCATCAATCGATGGCGGATTGGGATTTTTCGCTCAAAGAAGCGATCGCTTTACAACCCACACATCTATCGATCTATGACCTCACCATCGAAGAGGGAACCGCCTTTGGTAAGCGCTATCAAGCAGGTGATAATCCGTTACCAACGGAATCCCATACGGTCGAGATGTATAGGACAGCCCATGAGTTACTTCCATCCGCAGGTTATGCCCATTATGAAATCTCGAACTATGCTCAATCTGGTTATCAAGCAAAACATAATTTGACCTATTGGCATAATCAACCCTTTTATGGAATGGGTATGGGCGCAACCAGTTACATTAATCGTCAAAGAATCGATCGCCCTCGGAAAATGCGGGAATATCTTGAGGCGATCGCGCTTTGGCAAAGTTCAGGAATTGGCTTTACGGCTCCGATTATCGATGCTGCGGAAGAGTTAATGGACTCACTGATGCAGGGTTTGCGACTAGCAGAAGGTTTGAGTTTGAAGGCTTTGCAAGAAACCTATGGTCAAGATCTATGCGATCGCGCCATACAGATTCTTGATCGCTATCGTGGTCAGAATTGGGTCAGGTTTGTGGAACAGTCTGGGGATATCCGCATTATGTTAGTTCCTCCCGATGGTTGGTTGTTTTCTAATATCGTCATTGCTAATTTGTACGAGAATTTGTCGGGTTAAGGTTTGATAGGCGAAAGCGACAAATGGTAAGAATCGCTTAGCGATTCTTACCATTTGTCGCCATTTGCATCGTGCTTCGCACGACGCAAATGGCTATATCGAACACACGTTAAACTGGTGAATCTGTTAAAACCTTTTGGAATCAAGCATTTTTAGTAGATTCATAGGGTGCATACGCAAGGATTCTTGAGCCTCACACTCATCTAATTGGCAAGAAAAATACTCAGAAGATTGAACGAAAACATCTAACTTTGAGAACGAGGATTAAGCGTTTAGCTAGAAAGAAGATTTGCTTTTCTAAATCCATTGTGATGCATGATATTATCATTGGTCTGTTTATCAACAGATATGAGTTTTTGTTTCAACCCCATTGAACGTTCCAACAAATGTGACATATTACCGTTTTAATGTCTATTTTTAGATTGGGTAGGGAGTAATACTCCAAAACCCGAAAAAGGGGAGACTCTCACGCTAACATTACGTTATAGCCTGAGAGTATGTCACACGATCAAAAGTCGTAAACTATAGGAAAAAGTAATGCAAGACCAAGAAACAAGCTGGCAATCTTTAGTCCTAGTTGCCATATTAGGAATTCTCGCGGTTATCAGTTTTAACTCATTCGTAATTATCAACCCCGGTGAAGCAGGTGTTTTGAGCATATTGGGGAAAGCCAAGGATGGAGTATTGCTAGAAGGGGTTCATTTTAAGCCGCCAGTCATTTCTCAGGTCGATGTCTATGACTTGACTGTACAGAAGTTTGAAGTTCCTGCCCAAAGTTCTACCAAGGATTTGCAACAGCTCACAGCAAGTTTTGCGATTAACTTTCGCCTTGATCCGATTGAAGTGGTCACGATTCGGCGTACTCAAGGGACTTTGCAAAATATTGTTTCCAAAATCATTGCTCCCCAAACTCAAGAGTCTTTTAAAGTTGCCGCAGCAAGGCGCACTGTAGAAGAGGCGATTACCAAGCGTGATGAACTCAAGCTGGATTTTGATGAGGCTTTGAGTCAACGACTAAGTAAATACGGCATTATTGTTTTGGATACTAGCGTTGTTGATTTGAATTTCTCGACTGAGTTCTCTAAGGCGGTAGAAGAGAAGCAAATTGCTGAACAACGCGCTCAGCGAGCTGTATATATTGCTAGAGAAGCAGAGCAAGAAGCTGAAGCAACCATTAACCGTGCTAAGGGCCAAGCCGAAGCACAGCGACTATTGCGTGAAACTCTGACATCAGAGTTGTTGCAGAAACAAGCGATCGAAAAATGGGATGGTAAGTTTCCTCAAGTATTAGGAGGAAATGGCGCGGTTCCCTTTCTTAATCTAGATATTACAAAATCTCAAAAGTAATAACAAAGAGTGCGCGAAGCGCACTCTTTGTTATTACTAAAGCCCCTTGGCGTAGCTCTGAATTTCATCAATATTAAATACTGCCCCAAACTTTAAACCTTCCTTGGCGTAAAGCTCAGCCCCTCCCTGTTGGCGATCGACTAGCGTTAATACATGGGTTACCGTATAACCTGCATCACGCAACTTTTCGACAGCAAATAATGCTGATTGCCCCGTGGTCACCACATCCTCCAGTACTACCACATTTGTATTTGGTGCAAGCTCAGGCCCCTCGATCCAAGCGGCTGTCCCATGTCCTTTGGGTTGTTTGCGAATAATCAATGCGGGAATTGGTTTGTTTTCATAGGCAGATACGACACTGACTGCACTCACAATTGGGTCAGCACCTAATGTTAATCCTGCAACTGCTCCAGTACCTATTGGCAACATTTCTAATAACACTTGTCCAGTCCACAATCCGCCAAAGGGATGCAGTGTAACTAACTTGCCATTGATGTAATAGGTGCTTTTTTGTCCAGAAGATAGCGTAAAGTCACCGCTTTTGTAAGCAAGACGGCAAAATAGATCCAGTAACTTTTCCCGATTTGACTGTTCCACAATTTTAATTTCGTTTTTGAGCTTAATAAATACTTTTTTAGTGTAAAGGTTGCTTATACCTTTCGATAGTAAATGGGTTGTGAGAGTGCGCCCCGAAGGGGCGCACTCTCACAACCCTCCAAATCTTACAAATCATTTAGGATCGCTATATAGCAACAGGACTAGTCTTAGAACAAGCCAAAGTTTTTACTGAGTTTGAAATTTCCCAGAGTTAAGAATCATTAAGTGAGAGAACGAATCTGTAACTCAAAATTCAAGTTATAAAATTTTCGTAAATTGCAAACTTCATAATCATTGATATTGGTGTCATGCAGTTCCAGATTATAAAAATCGATAAAGTCTTCTTCAAAAAGGGGACCCGCGTGCCAAGTGCCAGCATTTAGTTTGATGAAACAATTGCCTGTAATCCGAAATGCAGCAATTTGCGTTAAATCAATTTGCTCAGGTGCTGAAGTTGGCGCAACTGCTATAAACCATTCCTTACCGCCAAGGGAACCTAGACATTGAGTACATTGCTGATGCCGCGCCAAGCTGTGAAATCTTAGCCCAACTTTGCGGAGGTGCATGATGTAAAAACGCGGAATCCCTGACAAGGCTAGCTGAGCATCATTCAGATCAAATTGCTTACTGTCATCAGTCGGAAAAATTACCTGACCATAGGGCTGAAAATTTTCAGGCGTAATTAATTGCGGAGTTAACTGAGTAGGTAAATGTGCGATCGCCATATAGAAAATGCTTTAAGCCTGTTTGAGATTCAAAGCTTCAATCATGATCCGAATATTTTCGGCTTGGATTTTGACTGTTTCCGCTTGCAGTTGCGCCGAAATTGAATAGCGATCGGCAGTGGCACTTTGCTGTTTAGTCACTTCTTTGAGTTCGTGTAACTCATCTTTTATATCTACTACATCAAGGGCAACCACATCGCGCTGGGTGTAAAGATGCTCAATTAGGCTATCTAATCTACTATTGGTGGCACGTAATTCTTGATTAGTAGCACGTAGTTCTTGACGTAATGATTGAGATTCTTCGGCTAGAGCAATCAAAGCACTCTCTACGCGATCCAGTCTATTGTTTATGTCTTGAGTCATTTTTGATTCCCTTGACGCACCACTCAATTTTACACCTGATGTTTTATACCTGATGTAAGCCCATCATAAAGTACATCAAAATGCGCTTGAGTGGCGAGATTTGCAGAAGCAGCAAACCAAAGCGTCGTAAGACTTTAAAGAACCAGTTATGGTTAGAAAATAGGCGATTAGAAATATCAGTAAGCCAAATTACGCCTAAGTTATCCCATTTGCGTTTAGCTTCATAACGCTTTAAAACTGCGATCGCTCCCAGATCCTCATTATTTTGATGAGCAGCTTTTAACACCTTTGCCAAAGCATTAACATCGCGAATACCAAGATTCATGCCCTGACCTGCGATCGGGTGCGTGGTATGCGCCGCATCACCAATTAAGGCTAAACGGGGATGAATATAGGTCTGGCTATGCATCCAACGGGGAACATAATTGGCGCGTTCACGGGAAATCACTTTAATCTTGCCGAGCTTTTCCATGAGGGGATGACCAAAGCGATTGGTTAACTCTTGCAGGAATGTCGAGTCATCCAGAGCTAGCAAATGGGGCGTTTCCTCAGCAGTGGCAGTCCAGACGATGCAGGAGCGATCGCTACCTAAAGGCAAAATTGCGAAGGGTCCACTGGGCTGAAATCTTTCATGGGCAAAATTGTGATGGGGCTGTTCTGACTGAATCGTAGTGACGATGCAGGTTTGCTCGTAGGGGCGTTGATCGATCGCAATATTGGCTAATTGCCGCACTAGCGATCGCCCACCATCAGCACCAACTAATAATTTGGTTTCGAGATATTGCTCACCGATATCTGAGCTTATTTTTACGCGCATGACATCGCGATCGCTGCCAGATTTAGCATCCAAAAGTTCAATATCTAGAATTTTGGCAGGACAAATTAATTCGAGGTTGCTACATTCCCGCGCAAATTCCCAGAGCGAAGCCAAAGTTACTGAGTTCTCGACTATATAACCCAAAGCTTCTTGCCCCATATCTTCGCGCCGCAACTGTACCTGATAGGGCAAATCACCTTCTGATACTTGGATCCTATGCATTGGAGTTACGCCTCTGCTTTGCATTCCGCCCCACACGCCGATATTTTGCCAAATTTGGCTGGAGCCATAGGCGATCGCACTGGCGCGACCATCGGCAGTAAATTCTCCGCGTAAAAAATTACCGTTAGCTTCAATAATTCCAACTCTGAGTGGGCGATCGGCAGGGTAATTTTTATCACCCAGCGCACAGGCTAAACTCGCGCCCACCATTCCCGCACCCACAATCAACACGTCAAACATTGGTTAAGCTTTTTAAAATTATTTTTACTATATTTCTCATTATCGTCATTTTGTAAAGAAATATTGCAAAAACAAATATATTTTTAACGTTATAGCTGTCGCCCTTCTTGTTAGGACATAAAACCCAAATAGTGTGAGGCGGCGCGAAGCGCCGCCTCACACTATTTGGGTTTTGATTTGTTCTGAGAAAGGTAGCGACAGCTATAGTTTTCGTGAAGCACCCTAAATCAACCTCAGTTCGGGTTAATTTCAAACTAGCTCCTAGAGATGGTTCGCGGCGCGAACCATCTCTAGGAGCCAAAACAGTAAAAGCCTCGCTTAGCGAGGCTTTTACTGTTTTGGCTTATAAAATAAAGTCATGCAGATTACTAGCAAAAACCGCTACAACTAACAAACTGGTGGGCTGGTATGGTATAGAAAACAATAGAGATTTTACGCTTGATTCCTACATAAGATTTCAAACTCTGCAACTACAAGTGTTTAACACAACAATCGCTAACTGCTAGTTGAGCGACAGAAGAGTAGGTCTTAAGGTGGGAAAATTTTGGACTAAAAAGAAAATTTTGGAGAAAGTTGGATGAGTTCCCCAGCAGCACTGTCAGCATCATTGGTACAGATAGTCAATATAGAGAGCGATCTGCGTGCCGCTAATTCTCGTTTGCGATATCGTCTAAAGCTGGTTGAGGATCTGTGGGAATCAGTCCTATTAAGAGAAAGCGGTCAAGAGCTAGTCGATCTATTGCGCCAACTGCGAGCCATGTGTTCCCCAGAAGGACAAGCTCCTGAGTATCCTGCTCAAGAAGTTTTAAAGGTTGTCGAAAGCCTTGACTTGCATCAGGCAACTACCGCCGCCCGCGCCTTTGCTTTGTTTTTTCAGTTGATCAATATTGTGGAGCAAGACCACGAACAGGAACAAACCAGCATATATAGGGTTAGCCCGATTAATAGCGAAACTGAATATCCTGTGGGTACATTTCGTTGGCTATTTCCTGAACTGAAGAAACTAAATGTGCCGCCACGACAAATCCAAAAGATTTTAGATAATCTGGATATTCGCTTAGTATTTACGGCTCACCCCACTGAAATTGTGCGGCATACAATTCGCGAGAAGCAACGCACGATCGCCAAAATGCTCAAGGAGTTAGATCGACTGATCGGCTTTAAGGGGGATGAATTAGCGCCCCAAGTGATCGCCTTAAACTGGGAAGCCGCCTCACTGCAAGAGCAAATTGCCGAAGAGATTCGCCTCTGGTGGCGCACCGATGAGCTAAACCAAATCAAGCCCACGGTTTTAGATGAAGCTGACTATACGCTGCACTATTTTGAAGAGGTCTTATTTGATGCGATCCCCGTACTTTACGATCGCATTGCATCGGCAGTTTCTAGCACTTTCCCCAAATTAAAGCTACCTCGCTACGATTTTTGCAAGTTTGGCTCGTGGGTAGGTAGCGATCGAGATGGCAACCCCTATGTCACCCCCGAAGTCACATGGCAAACCGCCTGCTACCAGCGCAATCTGGTCATCAACAAATACATTAAGTCCGTTGATCACCTCAGTCGGTTACTGTCACTATCCCAAAGTCTCAGCGATGTTTCCCAAGACTTGCTAGATTCTCTCGGTGATGACCAAATCCACTTGCCAGAGGTTTACGAAAAATATTCGATCAAATTCCGCCAAGAGCCTTATCGTCTCAAATTAGCCTATGTCAAAAAGAGGCTCGAACGTACCCGCGATCGCAACCAAAAACTGCGCCATAGTGGCTGGCAAGCTTCAGAAATGGAGTTGTCTACACAGGGGCAGGAGCATCAGCTTTATACCCATGTTTCCGAATTCCTTGCGGAGCTAAAACTCATCCAAGCAAGCTTAATCGAAACTAAGCTCAACCCCAAGCCCCTCGAAAACCTGATTCGCCAAGTTGATGTCTATGGGTTTCATCTTGCCCACCTTGATATTCGGCAAGAAAGCACCCAACACAGCAACACGATCGGCGAAATCGCCGAAACGCTACAGCTATTGCCCAAACCCTATGACGACCTTAGCGAATCTGAAAAGGTGAAATGGCTGACGCAAGAGCTAAAAACTCGTCGTCCGATGATTCCTGCCAAGTTAAACTTCAGTGCGAAAACCAACGAAATTATTGAGACATTTCGGATGGTGGCTAAAGTTCAACAAGAATTTTCCGTCGATATTTGCAATAACTACGTGATCAGCATGAACCGTAGTGTCAGCGATATTCTCGAAGTATTGTTACTGGCAAAAGAGGCGGGGCTTTACGATCCAGCGACGGGCAAAGGGTCGCTTAGCATTGCGCCTTTATTTGAGACCGTGGAGGATTTGCAAAGCGCCCCACCGATCATGACCGAATTATTCGAGTTACCCCTTTATCGCGCTTATCTAGAAAGCCATGATCATCTCCAAGAGGTGATGTTAGGTTATTCCGATAGCAATAAAGATTCTGGCTTCTTAAGCAGTAATTGGGAAATTTATAAAGCGCAGCGTGCTTTACAAGATGTTTGCCAAAAATATCAAGTCGATCTGCGTATGTTTCACGGACGCGGCGGATCGGTTGGTCGTGGTGGTGGTCCAACCTATGAGGCGATTTTGGCGCAACCAGGACGCAGCATCGAGGGACGGATCAAGATTACTGAGCAGGGGGAAGTCCTTGCCTCTAAATATTCGTTACCCGAAATTGCGCTTTACAATTTAGAAACGATCGCCACGGCAGTAATCCAAGCGGCTTTATTACCGAGCAGTACGGATACGCTCGACTGCTGGCTAGATACGATGGAGGGAATTTCCGTGCGATCGCGTCAAGTGTATCGCCAGTTAATTTACGAGCAACCCAATCTAGTCGAATTTTTTCATCAAGTCACACCGATCGAAGAAATCAGCCAGTTACAAATTAGTTCGCGTCCCGCCAGACGTGCAGGCAAACGCGATCTTGCTAGCCTCAGAGCTATTCCTTGGGTGTTTAGTTGGACCCAGAGCCGATTTTTATTGCCATCTTGGTATGGCATTGGTGCAGCCCTTGAGGAATTTCTCCAACAAAATCCTGAGGGTCATCTATCACTGTTGCAATATTTTTATAGCAAATGGCCCTTCTTTAAAACTGCGATCTCCCGTGTGGAGATGACTCTCGCCAAAACTGATCTGCAAATCGCACATCACTATATGCGGGAGCTAACCAGAGATGGCTACGAAGAAGTATTTGTAGATGTATTTGCAGAGATTCTTGCCGAGTATCAACGCACTCGCACAGTGATCAAAGCTATCACTGGGCAAAAACAAATGCTGGATAGCGATCGCGACTTACAGCGATCGGTACAGTTGCGAAATGGATCGATTGTGCCGCTCGGTTTTATCCAAGCATCTTTGCTCAAGCGTCTGCGCCAACATCGTCCTGATACCGTCGATCTGCGATCGCGCTATTCTAAAAATGAATTGTTGCGTGGTGCATTACTCACGATCAACGGCATTGCCGCAGGGATGAGAAATACAGGCTAACCAACTTCTATTTAGCAAGCAAAGCGTTATACATCCATGTTACGATTTTGGACAAACTGAGCGTGTTTACTGAGCGTGTGTGAGGAGTATGAGCCCCAATCGTAATTTCCACGATCCCATAAGGGTTGGTGTTATAGGTATCGGTAATATGGGGCAGCATCATGCAAGGGTGCTCAGCTTACTCAAAGATGCAGAGCTTATTGGCGTTTCTGACGTGAGTATAGAGCGTGGACGCGATACTGCTAGTAAGCATCGTGTGCTTTTCTTTGAAGATTATCGAGATCTCTTACCTCTGGTTGATGCCGTCTGTATCGCAGTTCCCACAAGGTTACATTATGATGTCGGCACAACCTGTCTCAAAGCAGGCGTGCATGTCCTGATCGAAAAGCCGATCGCTGCCACCATCGAAGAAGCCGAATCCCTAGTTAAAACTGCCACTGAACAAAATCGCATTCTCCAAGTTGGACATATCGAACGTTTTAATCCTGCGTTTCAAGAGCTAAGCAAAGTTTTAAAACATGAGACGATTTTGGCGATCGAAGCCGATCGCATGAGTCCCTATTCACAAAGGGCTAATGATGTATCGGTCGTGTTTGATTTGATGATCCACGACATCGACATTATTTTAGAGTTAGTTCCCTCAACCATTGTGCGGGTTTCGGCTCATGGTAATCGTGTTTCCCCTGAGTCTGAGTACCTTGACTATGTAACAGCCACCATTGGTTTTGAAAATGGTGTGATTGCCACGCTTACTTCGAGCAAGGTTACACATCGCAAAAAACGCAAAATTACAGCCCATTGCACAAACTCGCTTACGGAGTCTGATTTCCTAAATAACGAAATTTTGATTTATCGTCAAACTACAGCGAACTGGACAACTGATTATGGTCAAGTCCTTTATCGTCAAGATGGCTTTATCGAAAAAGTTTATACCAGCAATATTGAGCCACTGCACGCGGAGCTAGAACATTTTGTTGCCTGTGTGCGCGATCAAGAGCAGCCCTCCGTTGGTGGTGATCAAGCTTTAAAGACTTTGCGTCTGGCTAGTTTAATTGAGCAAACGGCTCTCGATGGTCAAGTTTGGCGAAGTTGTGATTTGCAATTGCGTGAAATAGCTGCGGCAGGCAGCTATTAAATTTATAAAAAGAGAAGCGGTGCTTTGCACCGCTTCTCTTTTTTGTTGCGAAGTTTCTTAGATATGGGTCACCCATTAGCATGATTGTGGAGAGATGGAATCTCTTCAAAAGAGCAAAAAACCTTATCCTGAAAGGGTTTCTGCATCTTTTAGCGCTAAGGGAACTATGGGAACAATGCCCATTCTCTCCAGTCAAAAGAGACATATCAAACAGCAAACCAATGCAGGAACTCCAAATCATGAAATCCCCTAAAAACATCTATTCAAAAATCTCTTTAGGACTTGTGATCGCTACTTCTGTTCTTACCTCTTTTAGTGCGATCGCCTCAGCCGAAACAGTAAAAGCACCTGGTAGCTATGTAGGTGCTGGTATTTCCCTCCAAAGCTTTGCCACAAATCCCTCGGTAGTTGGTGCAAACTTAGCAGGTCGCTATAAATTTGACGGTGTGCCAATTTCGGCAAGAAGTTCTGTTCTCTTTGGTAATGGTGGCACTTCAATCGTTCCTACCGTTTCCTATGATTTGCCCGTAGGCGATCGCACCAATGTTTATCTCGGTGCTGGTGCATCATTTAAAGTTGGTGGAGATAGCAGCTTAACAGGCAATCAAACCTCCTTCGCTTTGCAACCTGGAGTAGAAGTTAGCATCAACAAGAATGTACTGCTCTATAGCAATGCTGTAATTCCATTTAACGGTCAAAGTAATGGTTCAGCAGGCACTTCCCTCCAAGGAGGCGTGGGCGTTCAATTCTAAATAATGCCAAATCACAAAATGGCTACGCCATTTTGTGATTTTAAAAACCTTGATGGGTTTGGTTTTTAATTCACAAAAGTGTTGCCACACTTTCGTGAATTGGTATAAAGTAAGTTGCAAATTGCAACTATAAAAAAGGAGTCGCTAAGCGACTCCTTTTTTTATGCTTCCCAAAAACGACAACCTTGACATGGACCATTGGGATTGACAGCGCAACGCATTATCTCTGAGCCAGCGTTATATCGACAATTACTATCCCCTAAAACCCAACGCCCATTGATTAAGCTTCTCTCCAAATTTTCTGGCGCAGTCTGTACATAAACTAAAACTCTAAATAAGTTGTATTTACCCCTACGAAACTGATATCGATGGCGACGTTCTAGGACTGTATAGGTTTGACCTTCCAAATCAATATAGTCACCTGGTTGAGGCATCCAGTCTAGATATATTTTGCCCAAAGTGCTTTCAGGATGAAGAGTACAAACCTCTGTCGGCACTGTCAATATTTCCATAGAGTTTAGTTATTTAAATATAAAACCCTAAAACCTGTGGCGCAAGCTGAGCTTGCGCCACAGGTTTGGAGTCTGGCTTTTAATTATACTCAACTACTCCCTTCCTAGTCTTAAAATAGCCATTAAAACCCAAAGATTAGAGATGCAGCGCTTCGTGCCACACCTCTAATCCTTGATAGTGTTTCCAGCGCCTTCGGCGCTGGAAACACTAAAATCGGCTTTATCAAAAGTGTTGTTTAGCAACACTTTCAATATAAATATTGTGGTTTGTTTAATTACAAAATAGATTTATGTTAGACCTAAGATCTAAAACCAACTATGCAATTTAAAAGATTACTGGCGATCGCCTTCTTTTTTCTGACCTTAACGATATTAATTATCTATGCTGAGCCAGCTAAAACTAAGGCGATCGCTGATGCGAAGTTTACGGAACCTAGCCCAAAAATTACGCAGCGAAATACGCCATCAAAGCTAAAACAAAATTTCCAAAATATTAATTTTTCACCAGAAGTAAATCTATCGTCTCCAGTATTAGGCTGTGAACTGCAACCACCCGCAAATCCACCCAGTCCCTCATTACCTGCAAAGCTAACTTCCATTCCTATTATTTTGGATAGATTTCGCAAACCTTTACCACCTCCTGAAACTAAACCAAATCCGAGTCCGACTCCTAATACAAATAATGCTCCTTCTTCTCTAAAATCCCTAAGCTATAGCCCTAGAGAAATTATTGCGTTGGCGGCGGCTTCCAACTATGGTGAGCGCTATCTCCAAGACCTCTCAGGAAAACCCGCAAATCTCCTACCGATTATTGTTCTCCATGAAACTGTTGGCTCTGCTAATAGCGTCATTAATTTCTTCCAAAAGTTCCATACCAACGAAGATAATCAGGCTAGTTATCACACATTAATTGCGATCGATGGAACGATTATCTATTTTGTACCACCAGATAAACGCGCCTTTGGGGCAGGAAATTCTGTTTTTGTAAGTTCTCTCGGAAAAGAAGCAATCCAGACTAATCCACGCTATCCCAGTTCTGTAAATAACTTCGCCTATCACATTTCTCTAGAAACTCCTCAGGATGGAATGCATAATGGTTATACCCATAGCGGATATACAGAAGCTCAGTATCAGTCTCTAGCATGGTTAGTTGCTAAGACTGATGTGCCGTTGGAGCGTATTACTACTCACAAAATTGTCGATCGCTCTGGCTCCCGTATCGATCCTCGCAGTTTCAATTTTAATCTTTTCCAAAAGTTACTCAGTGCTTATCCCAGAGTCAAAGAAATTTCCATTGGCTGTTCATAAACACTTTAGAATCCCAAATTAAAGAGGCGGTGCTTTGCACCGCCTCTTTAATTTAAAAAGTACCTGCTAATGCGCCGACACAGCGATCGCAAATATGCGGATGCTCAGCAGACACAGTTAACACTAAAGCAACAAGACAATTTCAGCTTTATTTTATCTTTTTGGATTTGCTTTTAAGCACTTTTTTCCTTACTTATAAAGGGTTTTAGGTTCTAAGGACTGCTAATATCGATTTGCTTTTAAGCACTTTTATGCCCAAAAAGGTAGATAGCGAACATAGCGTGTAGAGTTAGAAGCTGAGTAATCTGGCTTGATTAAGCCAGCCTCCTTTGTCGCACTAATTACTTGAGAAACAAGAGCATTCTTTGACTCATCAAAACCGAATCGCTCTCTTAAGGTCTGGTTAGACATCTGTCTGTTACTGACGTATAGCAAACAGCAATGCTGATAACAGGCTCGAATCCGATCGGATTTGCTCATGTCCTCAAAAATCTGGTAAGCAAATAACACAGTTGTTGTACGAGTTCCACCTACCCGAAAATCTGGTGCAGGTAATTGAAATATCTCTGCGGCACTTACAACTTTGTCAATGCCACTACCTTTTTCTTCACATATACCTAAGCGCCGCATTAAGTCGGCGAGTTGTTCATTGCGAGAGCGATATTCGTCAATAAAGCGATCAACTGGAATAGGGGGAAGACCAGGGTTAGAAATTTCTACACGATCACTGTACATTTCAATCATTACAGAAGCACCTGTTGCTAGAAAATCCTGATGCACCAAGGCATTAGCAATAAGTTCTCTTAGTGCCTGTATCGGAAACATTTTGACTTCTTGGCGAACTGCTTCTTCGATAAAGCGATTTTGCGGGGCTGCTGAATGGACAAAACTGACTAATTTCTCAAAGCTGACTGCATATCCGCGATTTCCCATTTTGTCATCGCGAGTTTGTAGTTTGTTAATACCTTCATAGATTACGACACGAGGAGCTTTACGAGCTAATGCGAGAGAAAAAGCGTCAAGCTTTTTTGCCAAAATGATCGCGGCTAAATTGTTGATTGTCCAGCCTTGAGTTGTCTGTTTGATTAAATCTTGGCTTTGTAATCTCTCTAAAACGGCATCACGGGTGGTTGGATAAGGAACTTTTAGGAGTTCAAAGTAAGTTTGGGTATCGAGTAAAGCAATTACATCATCTGGACTAGCGTCTAGTCGGGCAGGTTGGGAAAACCAATCTTCCTGATCTTCTGCAAAAATCTGTTTCAGTCGATCAGGAGTCATTGGTTGTAGTTCTTCACCAACTCTCATCAAGTAGGTTCCCTCATAATCCAATGCTTGTCCCACAGGACGAGGAGGCACTGCAAAAACTAGTACTCGCCCGTTCGGATGTTGTAATTCGGTAATGTCTACCCGAAATCTAAGTTTTTGAAGTATATGGGCTTTAATTTTGTTTAGAGCTTCTGCTGTTGACCAAGCTTGAGAACCCACGACTTGGCGAGGTCGTTTATCGGTAACCCCTAAAACGATATAACCACCACCCTCATTTGCCAGCGCAACACAATATTTCAGCAGTTTCGTCGAATCATACTGTTGTGTTGCTTGTTTAAATTCAAGCCGTTCTGTCTCTGTGGGTGTAATTAGCCATTTCTCAAGTGTTTCAAGATTAATCATAGGGCAATACTAAAAAGTACCTGCTAATGCACCGACACAGCGATCGCAGATATGGGGATGCTCGACAGACTCACCGATATGGGTGGAGTAGTTCCAGCAACGAGGACATTTATCGCCATCGGCTTTAACTACGGCAACCTTGAGGTTCTCGACTTCGCCTGTGAATTCAGTAATTGGTAACTCTTCGACAATCTCGGCTTGGGAGACGATGAAGAGGTAACGCAATTCTGCACCGATGGAAGCTAGGTAATCCTTTTGGGTTGGATCAGATACGGATAATAAGACTTTTGCTTCTAAGGGAGCGCCGATCAATTTACCAGTTCTTGCTGCTTCTAGAACCTTGTTTACTTCCGATCGCACTTCGCGGAGATATTCCCATTTGGTTGCTAGTTCAGGCTTGTACCATCCAGAATGCACAGTGAACCATCCTGATTGGAAGACAGACTTAGTGGGTGCGGGGTAGGGCAAGTATTGCCAGATATCCTCAGCAGTGTGGGCTAGTACAGGTGCGATCGCCTTGGCAATTGCCTCTAGGCAATACATCAACACTGTTTGGCAGCTGCGGCGACGGGGAGCGTTAGGCGCACTGATGTAGAGGCGATCTTTAGCAATGTCTAAATAGAAGTTAGATAAATCAACGGTGCAGAAGTTTTGGATGGTTTGGAAGAAGCGTGAGAATTGGAATTTCTCGTATGCTTCGGTGATGTCCTTGGTGACTTCGGCGAGACGATGCAGGATATAGCGATCGCTTTCGGTGAGATCGGCATAGGGAACTAAATGTTCAGCAGGTTGAAAATCAAAGAGGTTGCTGAGCAAGAATCTGGCGGTATTGCGAATCTTGCGCGACACATCGGACATCTGCGCCAAGATGGTTTTACCGATGGGAACATCACCGTTGTAATCGACACTCGCCGCCCAGAGACGGATCACATCTGCACCATAGGGAGGTTCTTTCTTCTGGTCTTTACCGCCATTAATCACCACCATCGGATCAACGATGTTGCCAAGGGATTTACTCATCTTCTGTCCCTTCTCATCGAGGACAAAGCCATGGGTTAACACAGTCTTGTAAGGTGCATAGCCATTGGTCGCCACGCTAGTAAGGAGCGAAGATTGGAACCAGCCACGATGTTGATCGGAGCCTTCAAGATACATATCCGCAGGATAGTTCATCGCATAGGGAACAGTGCGTGAATCATGGCTTTCGCCGCCGAGTACTCCTGCCCATGATGAACCAGAATCAAACCAGACATCCATTGTATCTGTGCCTTTACGATACTTGCGACCATTATTTTTATAGGCTTCAGGAAGTAATTCTTCCACTTCTCTTTCCCACCAAATATCGGAGCCATATTCGCGAATGAGTTCTTGAATGTGAGTAACAGTTTCTTCCGTGAGCAAAGGCTCATTGGTTTCTTCGTCATAGAATACGGGAATCGGTACACCCCAAGTGCGCTGACGGGAAATACACCAGTCTGATCGCTCTTGCACCATTGAAGTAATCCGATTCTCACCGATCGCAGGAATCCAGTTAACTTCTTTGATCGATTTCAAAGCTTCTTCGCGGAAACCATCAACGGAGGCAAACCACTGCTCAGTGGCGCGAACAATCACAGGCTTCTTAGTACGCCAATCGTAGGGGTATTTATGATTATAGGCTTCTTCTTTAATCAGGGTTCCATTAGTGGTCAAGATTTCTACAACCTTGGCATTGCCTTCCTTAAGCACGCTCAAACCTGCCAATTCTTCGCCAGCATCTTCATTGAAAATACCGCGATCGTCCACAAGGGAAATCATGCCCAAATGATATTTTCTGCCCACAATAAAGTCATCTTGACCATGATTAGGCGCAGTATGCACTAAACCCGTACCTGATTCAGCAGTGACGTGATCGCCTAGCACAATAGGACTGGGGCGATCAACAATGGGATGCTTGGCGATCGCACCTTCGAGAACATCTCCCTTGAAGGTATATTTGACTTCCAAAGCTTGCTCAAAGGTGGCGGCTAACTTCTCAACCAGTTCTGTTGCCACGATATAATTTTTATCAACCGCCGCAACGATGCTGTAGTCAAGATGGGGATTGGCACTAATGCCCAAGTTCGCAGGAATCGTCCAAGGTGTGGTTGTCCAGATCACAGCATGGAGATTGGTTAGATCGGCGATCGCCTTTAGCTTATCGCTAGATTGCGTGACTGGGAATGCAACATAGATACTGCGCGAAACATGATTTTCGGGGTATTCCAATTCGGCTTCGGCGAGGGCAGTATGGGAACTGGGCGACCAATAGACGGGTTTCAAACCACGATAGATATAGCCTTTGAGAGCCATGCGTCCGAATACATTGATTTGTGCGGCTTCGTATTCAGGCTTTAATGTGTAATAGGAATTCTCATAGTCACCCCAAATGCCCCAGCGCTGAAAGCCCGTTGCTTGTTCGTTAATCGTTTGCAGGGCAAATTCCTTGGCTTTTTTCCGCAATTGCAAAGGCGTTAAATTAGCACGTTCCTCTGCCTTCATATTCTGTAAAACTTTAAGCTCGATTGGCAAACCATGACAGTCCCAACCCAGCACGTAGCGCACTTTGTAGCCACGCAATAATTTATAGCGATTAATGATATCCTTTAAAACTTTATTTAAGGCATGACCCATGTGTAATGTGCCGTTGGCGTAGGGGGGGCCATCATGGAGGGTAAACACATCACCTTTGTTGTTGTGGGATAGGGCTTCAAAAATACCTTGCTCTTGCCAAAATTTTTGAATCTCAGGTTCACGAATAATTGCATTTGCCCGCATCGAAAAGTCAGTTTGCGGCAAGTTAACGGTGTCTTTGTATTCGGGATTACTGGCTGGATTCTCAGATTTGGCTTTAGGAGCGGATGTCATTGTTCTAAACTGGGTCAAGTTTTGCTAAGGTTTACTCCCCATTATGACGCAATATTAAGCAAACAGCTATATTTTATGATGATCGTATTTGTGGACTGCGATCGCCTATCAGCATATCTACAGTGCGATCGGAAATAAAAGAAAATTTCAAAAATGATTTTAGGTGCGAGATCGCTAGTATAAAACTTCGGCGATCGCGTCTACTTGTCGAACGTTGGTAAATTCATGCTGTAGGTGCTGCAATAATCTTTCGTCTTTAGAATAAATGCGCCAAACAGAACTATCAATTAGTTCTAAAACGATTTCGCAAGGTGCATCAAGATCTATATCTGGTTTTAAAGAGGGGATTCGAGATACTTCTTGACAACCAACGATGACGGTATTAATTACTTGATCAAATTTTCTGACTAATAGAACTAGCATCTGCCAACTCAAGATTAATCCTTGTGGTAAGTCTTTGATATTCTCTTCTAAATCTAGGATGCCTCTTTCCCAAATCGTGCTGATGTCGCCGATCGCTTCGAGATCTAAAATTGACCAGACAAGTTTTTGTTTGTCCTGTGCAATCAGGTTTAATAGGTCTATCAGTTCAATTGTTGATGTGCCTTGGTTATCCTGATATTTGATTTCAATTACATTAGACATTTTTATTTTCCTGAAAAGCTATAGTGGTTCGGCAGACTGTCGCTTTCCTGTAACTTGATTATAGCGATGTTGATGTGGGTTAGTATGGTCAGCACGACGATGATTGGTAAAATCAATGTCTCTAATAATTTCGCCATCATAGCCAAATTCTCTGGCTTGACGATATGTGTCTCCTGTGCGCCGACTGGTGCGTGAACCAATTTGGGTATGCGGGTAGGGAGAGTCGGGAATTGGTAGCCCTGTTCTGGGATCTCGGGGTAAAGGTTAGACAAACAAAGTAACAAGGTAAAGGGTAAAAGTAAAAATTGGGGTTGTTCAAGAATCGCTAATAATTTAACCTACAAACCAAGAATCCAAAAAAGAATTTTTTTCCTTTTTCCTTTCTACTTTTTACTTGGCAACAGCATCGTTGCTTCGATTTCTTCGCGGACTTGTTTGCTGACGTAGCTGCGGTTCATGCACTCGACGAGGAAGAGATTGGCTGCGTAATATTGTTTGAGAAGTTTTGCTTGCTCTTTAGTAAATTGCCAATCATGACCAATATTGCGGCAATCGATACAGATTTGATGCAATTCTTGATTCCATTCTTCTCCATTTGATTTCCAGTATTTAGAGACTAATTGAGAATCTACATGTTCAATGGGTAAAGATTTATCTTTAAGTTTTTGTAGCACGTTGACCAATACATTTAGTTTTAAAGAGCTGGCGATCTCAACATTATAATCACGAACAAGATTTCGAGAAAGATCACGATCAAGAATTAAGTCATTTTCAATGATACTAATACTGTCAAAGTTAATGTCATGAGAAAGTTTGCTATCAATTACAAAAGCAAAATCACGAGATACTTGGAGAACTTCTTTGAGAGAAAGAAAATGTGCATGAGCACGGTTACGAGTACGGCGAACTTGGGGATTGCTCTCTAGATAATGGACAAACGAATGTAATCCAAGATAGGTATAGTAAGCTCTCATTCCAGTAATCTTATAATTTGTCTGCACAGAATCTGTTTTTTTCTTTAGCCACTCCAAAAACACCTGTAAATTCACATCATCTCTTAACATTCCGTCAATGCGCTCCTTCATCATCTTCACAAGATCATCCGATCGCCGCAACATTTCCGCAGTCAGATAAAATACCTCTTTCCATCTAGGATTAGAAATATTCTCGATCAAGTTTTCAAAATGTCTTTCCCTCTCAATTTCACGCGCCGCAAAATATTCCTGAAAAGTCAAATGGGAAAAAGAATAAATATATCTTGCCCTCTCTACTAACAATCCATGATGATGCTCGATCGCCTTTAGCACCACCTCACTATCCAGCCGTAAAGCATCAGGATCGGCAGATGCTTCAGGGAGATTGCATATATAGTCCTTAATCTGACGTTGCAAATCTTCTTGTCGAAAGAAATACTCACCATTCAAAAACGTATTAAAGGCAATCTGTCCCAGCATATCCTCCTTGTTTTGTGGCGACAGATGCTTATAAATTATCTCCCGCTCAATATTCCGCTTCGCATCCCACTTTTTCATCAATACTTCCAAACCTTCCCTATACAGTTCCGATCGCTTCGGCGGGAAGTCATTACGCTCTCCAAATACTAAACACAACAGCGTCAGTAACAAAGGGCTTTTCGCCAATTCCTTGACAGGTTCATTACCCTTTAACCTATCTAACATCCGTTCAGCCTTTGATTCATCCCTCTCCCGAAACCAATTATTCACAAAGGTTTCAATCTGCCCATCATCAAAGTCGGCAACCTCAACTTCCGTAAACTTCTCAAACTGGTATTCTCGCGCCGCAATCCGACAGGTGATCGCAAAGCGATTTTTTAGCCAATCCCGCGAAAATTGATCGATGTCCTGCTTAACACGGCGATCATCCTCTTTCTTTACCTCATCCAATCCATCCAACAGAATTAACGCTTTACCATTATCTAGCAACTGTTTGGCTACATCCTGTGATACTTTGCGCTTTTCAAATTCCGTCAAAATGTAATTTTCTAGCGATGGCTGTCCCCTCTCCTCCGCATAAGCCTTCAGCGTCACAAAGATCGGCACAAGTTCCCCATGAAACTTACCCGCAAGGCATGACATCGCCAAATATTTCATAAACGTGGTTTTCCCTGCCCCCGGTTTACCCAACACCACTAACTTTTGAATTTCATCAACCGCTTTAAGCCCCGTCACCCGTTCTTTAATCGTCCCTACTAAAAAGCGATCAAAATGCTCACGGGTGCAAACCTCCATCACCTCGTCATAGCCAATCCGCCGCCGCCCGATCACCTCCTTAATGATATTCACATCGGTATAAATCCGATCCAGATCGACAGGTTGCGTCATATCCAAAACCCGCATCGTCCCACAGCGATCAGTCACATCCGCCGCGATTTTTTGCTTCACATCTTGGACTAGCAAATCAAGGTCGTCGTCAGGTTGAAGCTCAGCTTTTACATTCTGCTTTTTCGCCTCTGCCTCTAACCAATTTCGCAACTTATTCGCCTTATTCGCGCCAGTACCCGCAATATTAAACTTCTTGTAAATACCTGTCTTGCGATTACGGATTGCCTCAGCCGTGACGTGCAGTTGCTCCGATATTTCGCGATCATCTTTACCATTGCCCCACCAAAGCAAAAATACTTCCTCTTGTTCAGAAGACAACTCGTACTTACGAGCCAAATCAGTTAAGAAATTGCTAGGAAACATAGACAATCTGGCGATTAGATAAAATTATATTAACCGAAAATTTAATAGTAAAAAGACAAAAAATTGTAGGGGTTAAGCATTTGCGCCACAATTTCTAAACTCATCACAGAGACATCACTCCGCAAATGCTTAACCCTCTTCGCTTTCACCGATAAATTTTCCCTGCGTTTTGAGGTTAAGGGCAAAGCATTCCCGATTTCAAAAGATCGGTAAATTCGTAAATGGTTGCGGGAATGCTTTGCCCCTACAATCTTTGACCTTTTTTGTGGCAGTGGAGATATGTTCTGTAAGCCTGACTATGTAAGGCAATGTAAGGCTTGTAAGACTATGTATGTGGATTGATCTCCAAACTTAATTTGAGATTCTTGATATTGTCAAAGCAATCAAAGGCAACTTAAAAATATGGACACTCAAAATCAAGTTCAAAAGCCAGTCACGACTCAAGCGATCGCCCAAACCAATAGCTCACCTGCTAACAAACAAACTGCGATCGAATCCATACCTTCAACAACACCCGTTGACGCATCCAATACAATTCCTGCTCTAATAAATAGCCCAACTGTCGGCACAATTCTCGCTCTTGCTGTACTGATTCGAGTCATCCTCGATCGCCCATCGTCAGACAAAAAGTAAAAATGCTAATATTGCTACCACCTTTTAGATTGGTACAAGATCTCAGTTAACTATCCACAAAAAAGGTGAGTACAGTTTCATCAACACCTTTCAACTTAAGAGGTTCACGCTTGCGAAGCTCCTCATCATTGAGATAATCCGCAACCGTCGCAGATACAAGAATACAATCAGGTTCCGCCGCCGATTGGATACGTGCAGCAATATTTACCGTGGGGCCGATCGCTGTATAGTCCGATCGCTCCGCACTGCCAAACATCCCCACCACGGCTGTACCCTGATGAATGCCACAGCGAAATCTGACCGTGGGAATTCCCTGAGCCGCCCATTGCTCATTGAGTTGAGCCAGCGATCGCTGCATATGTTTTGCAGTTTGGACAGCACGGCGGACTTGCTCATTGGGACTGCAATCCTCAGGCGCACCAAAGAGAGCCATAATGCCATCCCCCATAAACTTATCAACCGTGCCACCATTGGCAAAAATTGCTTCTGTCATCGCACCTAGGTATTGATTGAGCAACTCAGCAACACGCCGCGATCGCAAAGTATTCGCAAGGGAAGTAAAGCCCACAATATCTGTAAAGAGAACCGTAATCATCCTTGGCTCAGGACGTAAATCCAGACTGAGTTCACCAGTGGCGGCTTTGGAAACCAAGCTGGGGGGAAGGAAACGCTTAAGAACTGATTCGGTGAGATAGAGATTGAGTTGAGCCACCCGCCGTTCGTTGGTCTTAAGCGCAAGTAAATTCCGAACTTCCGCTAACAATTCGCGATCGTTAAAAGGCTTGGCTAGATAGGCATCTGCACCCATTTCTGTACCTTCGATGCGCGTCTCTTCATTAGCTTTAGCCGTGAGCAAAATCATCGGCGTACCTGCTAATTGCTGATCTTGACGAATCATCGCAATCAAATCTAAACCAGAGACTTGGGGCATCATTAAATCCGTCACGATCAAATCAGGACAGTGTTTTTGAGCTTCGGTATAGCCATGAGCGCCATTGTGAGCGGAAATTACACTATAGCCTGCTTGATTGAGAACGCGCCGTAAATATCCGCGCAGGTCACGATTATCATCAACGATTAAAATTTTACCTGTGGGAGTATAAGAAATTTCTTCATGCTCACTATCCTGCATGAATATATCTTCTTCTAAACTGAGGTCAGTTTCTAGATCCGCAAGTTCCACTGAAGCTCTAGATATTTGTAAATCCGCAGGTAGGTTGGTAACTTGATCGAAGGGTAAATGCTTTTTACCAGTGGGAATTATGATTGCAAAGTTTGTACCATGACCGTAGTCTGAGGTGACGGAAATATTGCCACCATGCAGATTAACCAATTCTTTGACTAGAGCTAGCCCTAAACCACTACCTTCATAGCTACGGTTAACGGAACCTTCAGCTTGACGAAAGCGATCAAATAGAAATGGAATTTGATCTTGACGAATGCCAATCCCTGTATCATGAACATTCAGAATACAATGCTGACCATCTATATCAGTGGAAATACTAACCGTAACACTGCCATTACTAGGCGTGAACTTCATCGCATTGGACAGTAAGTTATAGAGGACTTTATCAAATTTCTCTAAGTCCAGATAGATTTCTGGACATTCGCTAAACTCACTAAATAGATGGATATTTTTGCGATCGCAATAGGGGCGAAAAGCATCAATGGTTTGACTGGTAAATTCGACAAGATTGCAAGGGCGGAAACAAGCCTGCATCTTACCTGCGTCGAGACGTTGAATGTCAAGCAATTGATTAACCAGACGTAGCAAACGGCGACAGTTGCGTAAAGCAATTACCGACTGTTCGAGGGGAAGTGGTTGAGATTTCTCGATCGCTGCTTCTAAGGGACCAATGGTGAGGGTGAGGGGGGTGCGGAATTCGTGGGAAAGATTTTGAAAGAATTCAGTTTTCTGGAGATCTAGTTCAAGTAGTTGCTGGGCTTGTTGGCGAGTCTTTTGAAAGAGATGGGCTTGTTGGACTGCGATCGCGGCTTGCGCTGCCACAGCTTGGACTAAGGACACCTCTTCAGGTTGCCAATGACGCGGCAGTTTATTTTGACGCATAGAAATACTCCCAATTATCTTGCCTTCTGACAGTAAGGGGACAATTAGAAGCGATCGAGCAATGGAGCGTAATGGTAAATCGGCAATATTCCATTCTGGATTTTCGTGCAAATCAGAAATGGCGACGGGCTGCTTTGATTCAATTAAGGCTTGAAAGACGGGATTAACGGAGATATTGGCAGTTGACTGCGGTAAGGCTGTTTCATCGGGATTTACTGCATTATCGAGCATCTCATCGGGATCGAGCAAATGTAGCCCTACGCAACGTAAATAACTATCTTCTTCTGTCCATAGAGACAAAGCACAACTTTCGGAGTTTAAGGCTTGACCTAGCTGCTGGGTAATTGATGCAAAGATCTTTTGAGGATCGAGACTGGATCGAATGGTACTGGTAATCGTATTGAGGAGAGATTCTCGTTTGGCAAGTTCTTGAATGCGATCGTAGGCTCTGGCGCGAGAACTGACGATCGCAGCTTGATCGGCGGCTAAATCAATTAAGTCTAATTCATCGTTACTCCATAAATGTGGATTGTCGCAATGATAGAGAGCTAACATTGCCAAACATTCTTTTTGGACTTCAAGGGGAACAAATAGAACTGATTTAATATTCGCTTTGGCATAAATAGATTGATCAGCTTCGGAAATACGCCGATCGCTATCAATATCATTAATTGCCACAATCTGCGATCGCAAGGTGAGTACCTTTGCTAGTTGGGGTAACTCGGCGATTGGAAGACTGCAATAGGCAAAATAGTCTTCCGAAAGTAGCCTGTTCTCAACTAGTCTTAAAATGCTGCCTGAAACATCAAAATTACGAGCGATCGCTTCGGCGATTGTGGCAATGATTTCCCGATATGGGGCGGCACTATCGACTGATGAGGCGATCGCATTCAGTAGGGATTGTTGGCGTAGAGTGCGGCGTAAATCAGCAGTACGATTTCGCAAAACATTGTGCGTATCAATGGCTTGACGTACTACATTTTTAAGTTCTAATTCATCCCAAGGTTTGGTGACATATTTGAATACTTTGCAAGTATTAATTGCTTCAACTAAATCCTCAACATCGGTATAGCCTGTCAAAATAATCCGCATCGTATCTGGATATTTAACCGCCATTTGGCTCAAAAATTCAGTTCCACTCATGATCGGCATTCTTTGATCGGAGATAATTACCGCAACTTCTCCTTCGCGATCCAGTAATTCCAGAGCTTCTAAGCCACTATTCGCACGTAAAACTTCATAATCTCGATAAAAAGTCCGAAATAGCAAATCTAAGTTATCGGGTTCATCATCGATAACTAGCAACTTAGGTTTGGGGGCGATTTGCGAACCCATGGAGCTACTTCTTCCTAAAATTTTGATGCCAAAAACTTTGAGTTGAGAAACTAGTGAGCTTTATTTTTTTGCTGATGGCGTAATAAAAACTCAAAAACCTTACAGGAGCTATTTTTTATTTTGCGAATAACCATATACTCATTGGCAAACTCCTCTAAAAAAAGTATCAGTAAACACTAATGCAAATGAACTTGGAGTTGATAAACTTGGCTTGGTTCTGAATATACTTCCTTTTGCATCATAACCGATCCTCCTTACGTGTTTTTGCCTAGGATTTGCCTAGCATTCGCCCATTATTTGCTCAGCTTTTGAATCCAATATGGGTAGTGAGAGTGCGCCCCGAAGGGGCGCACTCTCACTACCCTCCAAATCTTAAAAATATAGCTCTCTTTAAATATCCAAAGGTTGGAAACTGATTAGCGGATCAAGTTTTGGCGGTGGATGAGAGCCGATTGAGCCTCCTCACGATCATCAAAATGGATTTTTTCTCGCCCGATAATTTGATAGTCTTCATGCCCCTTACCTGCAATCAGAATCGTATCGCCTGACTGAGCCTCATAAATAGCTGTTTGGATACATTTATGCCGATCGCCTTCGACAGTCATCGGTTTATCGCCGATATTCGCATTCACACCAACTACGACATCATCAAGGATTCTTTGGGGATCTTCAGTACGGGGATTGTCAGAAGTTACATAAACGCGATCGGCGAGTCTCGCAGCAATTCCCCCCATCAATGGGCGCTTAGTGCGATCGCGATCGCCACCACAACCGAATACACAAATTAATTCGCGCTGCGTAAAGGGACGCATCGCCTTGAGCAGGTTTTCTAGGCTATCAGGGGTATGGGCATAGTCCACGACCACGGTGACATCTTGATCGTCGCTAACCTGTACTCTTTCCACACGTCCCGGAACACTCTTAAATTCGGGTAAACGGCTGACTAATTCTGTCAAACTTAGCCCCATGTGCAGAGCCGTAGCGATCGCTGCCAAGATATTCTCGACATTAAAGCGACCAACTAGGGGTGACTGAAATGCGATCGCGCCCTGTGGGGTGTGCAAGGTTCCCGTCGCGCCATTGGGCAAATAGGTCAAGTTCTCAGTATAAAAATCTGCTTGGGAATTGCTAATGCTATAAGTCCAAATGGGTTTGTCTGTAATCATTTGCGCCAAACGTTGTCCGAAGGGATCATCAAAATTAATAATGGCTCGACCTTGCAAATAGGTATCACTGAATAGCAAAGCCTTCGCTTGAAAATAGTCTTCTAGATTTTTGTGATAGTCCAAATGATCTTGGGTCAAGTTGGTAAATACGGCGACCTCAAAGGGGCAACCTAATACGCGCCGTTGGTCTAACGCATGGGAGCTAACCTCCATCAAGCCCATGTCACAACCTGCGGCGATCGCTTCAGCAAGTTGTGCTTGTAAGTCCACGGCAAAGGGGGTGGTATGGTTGGCGGTCTTAGAATAGCCAGCCCAACGGGTATACAGTGTGCCGAACAACGCTACTGCATATTGAGTTTGCAATAAAAACTCGATCAGGTGCGTGGTTGTCGTTTTGCCATTTGTGCCTGTTACACCTACCAGTTTTAGCTTTTGAGCAGGATAGTCATAGAACGCAGTGGCAATTTTGCTACAAGCTACTACCACATCATCAACGGCGATCGCCTTAGCTTGATCTTGTTCAGATAAATTATCAAAAGCTGTATGGGAGATGATCGCCGCGATCGCTCCCTGTGTGATTGCCTGTGGCGCAAATTTGCCGCCATCTACTTGAGTTCCCGTCATGCCAATGAACAAGTCCCCCTCTTGGCAAGCCCTTGAATCTGTAATTACACGCTTTATTTCTAGCCCATCTAGTTCAGGCTGAGAATTTTGATACCCTGCCAATGCTAGCAATTGTCCTAAACGCATAATTCTCGATCCTTTCTCACAAGCACAAAACATCTCAGAATTCTTACACAAAATCTTGATTTGTGACAACCCAAAAAAAGGAGGGCGGCGCTTCGCGCCGCCCTCCTTTTTTTGGGGTTTATAAGGACTATTCTCATGACACCATTTCAAATATATCTTCGTCGCTGTAGCCTCCTTGTAGATCGGCTATTTTCAGCATTTTTTCGCGCAGCGATCGAAATCGACGTACTAGTAGATACTCACGAACCGCACGTTCGATAAGTTCGTTTGGGGAGATTGATTCAATTTTCGATCTCGCTTCGATGGAGTCTTTTACATCTGCGGCTAAGGATAAGGTTATGACTTCTTGCATATAGATATCAAGCTGATTTGTTTTATTTTAGCTTGGCTTAGATAAAACCCCAAACAGGAGGTGCGGCGCGAAGCGCCGCACCTCCTGTTTGGGGTTTTATCTAGAGATATGATGACTGTATTCGGCGATCGCCTCTGGATAAATAATATGTTCTTGAACTTGAATCCGCTTTT
This sequence comes from Pseudanabaena sp. CCNP1317, assembly GCF_034931345.1. Classification (NCBI taxonomy): domain Bacteria; kingdom Bacillati; phylum Cyanobacteriota; class Cyanophyceae; order Pseudanabaenales; family Pseudanabaenaceae; genus Pseudanabaena; species Pseudanabaena sp. CCNP1317. The sequence goes on from NZ_JAYGIF010000006.1 coordinate 52,093, forward strand.
GCAGCTCTTCTAAACTATCTTCTGGCAATACAGGAACCGCAGCTTGCTTGAGGATTTTGCCGCTATCGACTTCGAGACTGAGTAAATGCACTGTGCATCCTGTGATCTTGACACCATAGTTAAAGGCTTGCTCGATCGCATGGATACCTTTAAAGCTAGGCAATAAACTGGGATGAATATTTAAAATGCGTTCTGGAAAAGCATCAATTAAAACTTGGGTGACGATTCGCATCCAGCCAGCCATGATTACCAAATCAACTTTATATTGCTGGAGAAGTTCAATAATGGCACGATCAATAGCTTGACGTGATTTGTAATCGCGATGATTGACTAAAATTGCAGGAATACCAAACTTTTCAGCGCGTTGTTTGGCAAAAGCATCTGGTTCGTTATAAATCACTAAGGCAATTTTGGCTGGCAATTTTCCCTGCTCAATGGCACAGGCGATCGCCTCAAAATTGCTACCACTTCCCGAAGCTAGCACGCCTAGAATCGCAACAGAATTGGAACTAGATGAATTGTCGGGTAGAACTGGCAAACTCACGAATCTTCAAGACCTCTAAACAAAAAGCGCAGACACAAGTTTACTATATAGAGGCAGTGCTTCGCTCTGCCTCTATATAGCTGATTTTGCCATGACTAGTTTATCGAAAATGTCTCTTTCTACTCAGGAAGATCGCGATCGCCTTACCTATCCCCTCAGCATTGCGCCCATGATGGATCGCACCGATCGCCATTATCGCTATTTCATGCGCCAAATTACGCGACGGACTTTGCTGTATACCGAAATGGTCACTAGTGCGGCAATTAAACATGGTGATCAAGATTATTTATTAGGATTTTCTCCAGATGAAAATCCTCTCGCTTTGCAGGTTGGTGGTGACAATCCACAAGATCTGGCGGAATGTGCGCGGATTGCTGAAGCGATGGGCTATGACGAAATTAATTTGAATGTGGGCTGTCCCAGCGATCGCGTCCAAAGTGGCAACTTTGGTGCATGTTTGATGAAAACGCCTGATCTAGTTGCTAAATGTATTGAAGCCATGATTGCCGCCGCTAAGATTCCTGTATCGGTCAAACATCGAATTGGGGTTGATGATTTAGATACTTACGAAGACATGCAAAATTTTGTCAGGATTCTGTCAGAGGCAGGTTGTCAGCGCTTCTCAGTTCATGCGCGAAAAGCATGGCTCCAAGGATTAAGCCCCAAAGACAATCGCGAAATTCCACCTTTGCGTTATGCCGATGTACATCGCTTAAAGCAAGAATTCCCACATTTGTTTATTGAGATTAATGGAGGGTTTACCACCTTAGCGCAAGCTCACGAGCAGTTACAGAAAGTTGATGCGGTGATGATTGGACGTGCTGCTTATGACAATCCCTATCTATTTGCAACTTGCGATCGCGAGTTTTTTGGTGATGAAACTCCCATGCGTAGTCGAGTGGAAGTTGCTGAGGCGATGATTCCCTATATCGATCAATGGATTGCTAAAGGATTGAGGTTACATAAAATCACACGCCACATGCTGCAATTGTTTCATGGTCAAGCAGGTAGCCGCCTCTGGAAGCGAATTATCACCGAGAAGTCCTGTATTGTTGGTGCTAGTTCTGAAGTGATCCGCGAAGCGATCGCCGCAGTGAAGGGGTAATGTACATTTACTTTTTTGCTTCTATTCTCAAACTCATTGGCTGTCCCCAGATAATTTTTTCGTGGGTATAAACGACCATGCCTGGTTTTGCGCCTTTGGGCTTAAATACATATTTGGGAATCGTGCAGACGACAGGAACTTGATCGCTCTGTCGAGCGCGACTGTAATAGGCAGCATAATTAGCGGCGGTTTGCAGATCTTGATCCTCGGCGATCGCTCCCGCAGGTAAGCGCAGCAACACATGACTGCCAGAAATTTCTTGAGCATGGAGCCAAAGATCGTATTCTCCAGCGATACGGAAGGAAATCAAATCATTTTGATAGTTGTTTCTACCCACCCATACTTCAAATCCATTGGGAGTGGTAAAGCGATGACAATCGGGAATTTCTTCTTGCTTAGTGCGATTGCTTTTATTTTTGCCACCTTTACTATTGTTTTTCGTGCGTGGCGCATATTCGGCGGTGACTTTAAGATAGCCCTGCTGAGCGAGTTCAGCCCGAATTTCCTGTAACGCCGAGAGTTCACTCTGTTCTAATAAACTCACGGCGGTAGAAACCTGTTCGAGGTAAGCGATTTCCTGTTGAACAGATTCTAATAATGGTGCGATCGCAAGGGCTGCTCGTTTTTGTTTTTGATGTTTTTTATAAAAGGATTGAGCATTCTGAGCAGCATTGAGAGTGGGATCTAGAGGAATAATCACTGATGCTTCTGAATGAAAATCCGTAAGTTTTATCTCTTTCATGCCGATTTCCCAGAGATGCAAATGAGCCATTAACAAATCTGCTTTATCTTTAAAATCATCGGCTTGAGTCGAGAGTTTAAGTCGGTCAAGAAATTCTGTTTCTTTAATGTTTAATTTGGCTAACTGATTTTGAATCGCTTGGCTAATTTGTTGATGCAATTGCTGAAAAGCGACTTGTCCCGTTTGTTGAGAATAGTAGCGATCGCAAAAATCGTTAACTGATAGAAAGAGTTTTAGATCCCCCCCAGCCCCCCTTGTAAAGGGGGGAGAATTTTCTTCTTCCCCCTTTACAAGGGAGGGGGATCTTTCGTGGTTCAGGCTAGGGGTGAGGGCATATCCTTTTCCTTCTAAATGTGGATAAAACTGTTTTTTATCAATACAGGTTAGCCATATTTGCCAAGCTTGATATAGTGCTTCCCATTCTGAGAGCGTTAAATCAGCAACATTTTGATCGCCATGGATATTAGGTATTGCCAATAGCGATCGCACTAACGACGAACTAACTCCACGATAATTACTGAGTAAATTGCGCTTAATCTCCTTGGGAATCAAAATCAAGCGATCGCGCCATGCGTCAAAGGATTCACTCAAACTGGGAATTGCTTCCAGTAAAGCTGGTGGTAATTCGTAGCGATCGCCTGTTTGGATTGGACGCACTCGCGACTGCTTGCTGCTGACTTGGTGGGCGGCGGTGACGATTTCGCCGTTGGCGTTTACTAAAATTGCGTTGCTATATTTGCCCATTACTTCTAAATACAGATGCCACTGCACCTCGTCATCGGGGCGTTTAGCAAATTGCAGATCGACGACGCGCTCCCAAGGGCTAGTTAGTTGCACTGAGACAAGGGCAAATCCTGCGACTTGATGCAAAATTTGTTGACTAAAGGTGAAAGTATCAGGCAGCTTTGGTGGTGGCGCACTGAGATGTAATCTGGCGGCTTGCGGATGCCAAGATAGCAATAGCCATTGTTTCTTTTCTAAAGTTCGTAATTGTAAATGAATCGTGTGGCGATCGCTTTGATGCACCTGCTCTAGTCTTGCAGGCACACAAGCTATATTTAGCTCATGGGTCAAAGCTACAAGGGTGGTTAGGTCAGCAGGTTGCATTGTCTTAAGCTCATATATATAACAATTCACAAAAGTGTGACGACACTTTTGTGAATTAAAAAACAGACCCAGTAAGGATTAGGAATTTAATAAAATTGGCATCAGCTATAGGGGAAGGTTTTGCCGATAGTCTTTCAGCGCATGGTCAAGTCGTCGGCAAAACCCACCCCTTGGATCTAGGACAAAAAGTAATTACACAACTGTTTGGATGGCAACATTGCGATCAATTGATTCTTTAAGAGCGCGAACGGTCGCAATCATCGAAACCACATCGCTCAGTTGGTTAACTGCGGAACCAACACCAACCCCCGATGCACCAGCCGCGATCGCCATTGGAGCAGTGATATTGCTCAAGCCAGATGCACAAAGAACAGGGATAGAAACTGCGCGGCTAATGGCATGAGCCGCCGCAAGGGTTGGTGAAGCTTTTTCGATCGCCCCAAGGATACCAGCATGAACTGGAGCCGAGCTTGTACCACCTTCAGTTTGAATAATGTCCGCACCGATCGCTTCGAGCTTCTCCGCGAGGGTAACTTGCTCATCAAGGGGTAAGGTGTGGGGAACAGTGACAGAAATCGCGGTGTGGGGCAGTAAGGCTCTAGTTTCTGTGGTCAAAGCAATAATTTCATCGGCAGTAAATACACGACCTTGAGCATAGAAGCTATCGTAGTTACCGATTTCGACGAGATCAGCACCATGAGCTACCGCTTCTACTAGTTTGCTTGCTTCAACTGCTGATACACAAATGGGCAAAGAGCAATTAGCCTTGGCGATCGCAATTAATTCTGTATCAGCCGCGATATCCACAAATGTTGCACCACCGCGATCGGCTGCTTGCACGACCATTTTCACGGAGTTGCGATCGAAGTTTTGAATACCACTAATGATCTTGAGCGCGTTGCGGTGGCTAAAAGCAGTGAGTAACGAAATAGGTAAACGAGACATAATCTTTGTCATCCTAATAGACTGAATATTTAGATGTAGAACTACTTTAACGCGATTTTGCGTAATACCAATTCACCTTATTTAATTACGAATTATACCAATTCACAAAAGAGTGGCAACACTTTTGTGAATTGAAAACCAGACCCAGCAAGGGTTTTAAAAGCACAAAATAGCTACGCCATTTTGTGCCTTGGTATTACAGCGCTATTGCGTAAGTCCTACTCCCTTTCCTCAAGGATTAGCGGCGCGAAGCGCCGCACTGCTAATCCTTGAGTGGGAACGAAGTAACTGTTTATACTAGTGGTTGGAAGCAAATATTCTCTAACCTCAGAGCCATATGGATACGATTCAGCAACCCCGATCCAAGATCGGTGCATTTGACAAACTGCGAAAAGCTTCAGAATTTACGATCGCGGGAGTTGAGGATTCGATTCCGTTGCGGGTATTAGTCCAAATCTTTGTGTTTATTAGTATTGGGGCTATGGACTCCGTCGCAAGTTCAGGGAATAGTGCTTGGGCAATCCCTCTCAGCGCGATCGCAGGAGTCTGGGCATGGTACGCAAGGCGCAAGCGCAATGTCATTGTAAAACTATTCATTGCGATCGCCATGATTGCGATGTTAGTTGTATTTCTGCGCGATCTGGTACGAAATGCCGATGAAACTAGATTGCTACTAGCGCGATTGTTAATCCAGTTGCAGGTTTTGCATAGCTTTGACTTACCGCGCCGCAAAGACTTGGGCTATTCGATTGTGATCGGATTAATCTTGATGGCTTTAGCCGCCACCCTCAGTCAAACAATGGTGTTTGCCCTATGGTTAATTGCTTTTTTATTGTTAGGGATTCCAATTTTATTGCTTGATCACCGATCTCGTTTAGGCGTTCCCACCAAAAGTTTTCAGCCAGAGAAAATGGGGATTTCTCTATTGCCCTTATCGGGACTATTGGCGATCGTGTTGGTGTTAGGCTTAACAATTTTTGCCTTTTTACCTCGCCTTCCAGGTTTTCAGCTACGCAACTTTCCTGTCAGTGTCAATCTTTCAGTAGAAAGAGATGTGCCTAGAGGTGACATCCTAACGAGACAACAACAAAACCAGCAACAGTCTGGCAATGGCACTAGCCCCAATGGCACTGGAGGAACAGGGAACAATAACGATTTAGAAACCTTGCCTCCATTATTTGCACCTGAAATTGACACAGTTTCTGGCTCTCAGCAAAGTAAGCAGCGTCAACCTGAATTAGTGATGCGGGTGCGATCGCAAGCGGAGCTATTCTGGCGCGTGATGGCCTATGACGAATTTACAGGTAAGGGCTGGCGGATTTCGCGCAATGATCCCACCCAAATTCGCACAGTGCGCCGTAATCCCTTCAATTACGAGTTTTTTGTAGCTCAACAGCCCCATGCATCCATTGGTATCAAAAAACCACTCCAACCCATAGCTAGCCAAGATGTAGTCCAAACCTATACCATTACATCACCAAATTTTCCTAACCTTGTACCTGCCGCTTCTGTGCCAAAACAGGTCTTTTTTCCTAGTGAAGAGCTAGATATCGATCCAGAGGGGATGATTCGCGGCCCAGGGCCTTTGCCTGAAGATCTTACCTATACGGTAATTTCCAATGTGGTGGCTCGTAATGTCCAACAATTACGACAACTGCCCAACGAATATCCAAGCTCAGTTCGTAACTATTATTTACAAGTTCCTGCTAATTTATCTCCTGATGTACGGAATCAGGCTCTCAGTCTAGTTGCTAATGCTAAAGCCAAGGATGGCAAGCCGATCGCTTTGGATAATCCCTACGATGTCGTGGTACAGATTGCCCAAAGCGTCAAACAAAACTACGAAATTAAACCTCTAAAATTTGATGAGTCTAAGGGCGATCTCGTATCTCAGTTTATTGAGCAGGGTGGTGGTGAAGAGAGCCATTTTGTCTCAACAATGGCGGTCATGTTGCGATCGCTAGGAATTCCGACTCGCTATGTAGTTGGCTTTGCCCCCGGAAAATTCAACCCGTTTACAGGGCTGTATGAGGTGCAGAACATTGATACCCAGTCCTTAGTCGAAGTTTACTTCCCTGTCTATGGTTGGATTGCCTTTGATCCCATCCCAAATCGTCCCCTGTTTCCGCCATCGCTGGAAAACAACCGCACCTTTGGCGTGATGCAGACCTTTTGGAGTTGGATCGCCCAATTTTTACCCAGTTCAGTGACGAGCTTTTTTGCAGCCCTATTTGAAAGTATCGGTAATTTTTTGGGTGGGGTGATGAATTGGCTGATCGATATGGGCTGGATTGGATTTGCCTTTGGTTTAGCGATCGCCTTTGGTATTGGTATTGGTGGCTGGGCGTTGTGGCAATTGGCAATCTGGTGGTGGCAACGGCAACGCTTGCAAAAAATGCCGATCCCGCAGCGTACTTATCAACAAATGTTGCAATGGCTATCGGAGCAGGGCAAACCAAAATCGTCTTACCAAACTCCTCAAGAATATGTAACTAGTCTCAGCGATCGCGTCTCTGAGAAACAAGCCGATGCGATCGCCAAAATTACGCAGATCTATCAAGATTGGCGTTATGGCGATCGGGGGATCGGCTATAACTTAGCCACAGAATTAAAAATGCTGCTCAAGCAGCTAAAAGCCAAAATATAACCCAAAAGTAGAGTTGCGGCGCGAAGCGCCGCAACTCTACTTTTGGGTTTTGATTGTGAAGATTTGTGATTTTATTACAAATTCTTGGCGCATTCACCGCTTTTGGTAGACTAGATGGCGAATATATTAAATTTTTTATTTTAATTATGAGTGTAGTTAGTCAAGTTTTAGAAAGAGCCGACGAAGAACTCCGTTATCCCAGCATTTCTGAGTTACAAAGTGTGCAGAACTTTCTCGCCACGGGCGCTCAAAGGGTACGCATTGCCACAACCTTGGCAGAAAGCGAAGACAAAATCGTCAAGAAAGCCACCGAAGAACTATTTAGAATTCATCCTGATTACATCTCCCCAGGTGGTAATGCCTATGGTCAAAAGCAACGTAACCAGTGCTTGAGAGACTTCACATGGTACATCCGCCTCACTACCTATGGGGTTTTGGCAGGTGATAAAGATCCGATCGAAAAAATCGGCATCATCGGTGTCCGTGAAATGTACAACTCCCTCGGTGTGCCTTTAGTTGGTATGGCTGATGCAGTGCGCTGCCTCAAGAATGCATCTTTAGCATTACTCAGCAGAGATGATGCTGCTACCACTGAGCCTTACTTTGACTACATCATTCAAGCAATGTCTTAGAAATTAGAAGGGGGCGCAGAGCGCCCCCTTCTAATTTTATTAATGTCTTAACGCTTAGAAGGGGGGGGCGCAGAGCGCCCCCCTTCTAAATTTATTAATGAATTTGTAATTCTAAAAATTCGCGAATGCGTTTGATTTGAAAATCACGGGCATAGTCTAATACTTGATTGGCAAAGGGGCTAAAAGTAGCATCAGTTGCTTGTAAAAGTGTGACTTCATCCTGAATTGCCAGAACATCACCCATGCGGGCAAGTTGCAGTAATTTTTCGAGTGTATGGTTGGGTGGTGGGATGAGAGGTTGAGCGATCGCCTCAGCCTTGTCATTGGCAACATCTATGACATTAGGATCATGAGTATGTGCATCTTCGTATTGCCATTCCAAATTGAGTAGCGATCGCATCGTATAGAACAAAGCATCTGGGTCAACGGGCTTCGCTATGAAATCATTGCACCCAACCGCAATACTAAGATTGCGATCTTGATTGAAGGCACTCGCCGAAACCATGACGATCGCGGTTTTTTGAAACATTGGCAACTGACGCAACTGCTTTGTGGTTTCATGTCCGTCCAGTTGTGGCATCACCATGTCCAACAAAATTAAATCTGGCTCAAATATCTGCGCTTGAGTAATGCAGTCATAACCATCGACTGCTTCAGCCACAATAAATCCAAGAGGCGTTAATAAATCACTTAATACCATCCGATTTTCAGTCTTATCATCGACAATCAAAATCTTGCGGCGGTCTCCTAAGTAGCCCATAATAGAACGACTATCGAGCATTACATGGGGAACGTGATTAGGAACTTCGGTTAACTCTATTTCAAACCAGAAAGTACTACCCTCATTTAAGCGGCTCTCCACATGCAGTTGTCCCCCCATCATCTCCACAAGTTTTTGGCAAATTGGTAAGCCTAAACCAGTGCCAGAGTATCGCCGAGCGCGATCGCCTACTTGCTGGAATGGTAAAAAGATATCGTCTAACTTATCAGGATCAATGCCCACGCCCGTATCGGCGATCTCAAAACGGACTTTATGTTTATTACTGGATTCGAGGGGCTGAGTGCTGACGGTTAGAGAGACATTACCGCGATCGGTAAATTTAACAGCATTCCCAAATAGATTAATTAACACTTGGCGCAATCGCTTTTCATCGCCATACATCGTAGTCGGCAATGCTGTCAGTGGTTGATAGATTAACTGAACATCCTTAGCCCCTACTGGCAATTGGAACATATCCGTAATATTTTGCAGCAACTTCGGTAAATCAAATTCACTCGGATTGAGTTCTAGCTTCTTAGCTTCAATTTTAGAAAGATCGAGAATGTCATTAAGCAAAGTCAGTAAATGCTCACCACTACGTTGAATGATCTCTAAACCAGCTTTATGTTTATCAGGATCATAACTACGTTTGAGAATTTGAGCATAGCCAAGAATTCCATTCAGGGGAGTACGTAACTCATGACTCATATTCGCCAGAAAATCGCTCTTAGCCCGATTTGCCATATCGGCAACTTCTTTAGCAGATTGCAGTTCCTTTTCGGCTTGCTTGCGATCAGTAATATCTGTTCCTACCGATAGAATTTCAATTAACTGTCCCTGATCGTTATAGATCGGCTTATTCGACCAAGTTACCCAGACCCGCCGCCCATCTTTACAAATATTCTCATTCTCGTTGAGTTGATATTTCTCAGGAGCGCAACATATTTCAGAAATCATGTTTCGCAGATCTTCGCCTGATACATCTCTAGCAGAGACAAATGTATCTAATATGTATGTACCGATAATTTCTTCTAATCGATAGCCAAAAAACTTCAATCCATAATCATTTAAGAAACAAATCCGACCCTGCGTATCCCATCGGAGAATAATACAGTTGGCTGATTCCACCAGATCGCGATATTTCTTTTCACTCTGTTTGATATTTTCTTCGATAATCTTGCGATCGCTAATATCTTTGACTGCATAAATCGCAAAAACCTTACCACCAAATTCAATGGTTTCTGAAGAGATCAGCCCCGTAAATCTCTTGCCACCCTTGGTTACAAAATTCGCTTCGTAGTTAAATACCCTTCCTTCAACCTCTAAAATCGCTAACATGCGATCGCGTTCTTCTAAATTAACCCAAAGATTTAAATCAGAAGGAGCAGCCCCAATCGCTTCTTCGCGAGTATAGCCTGTGATTTCTGACCACTTATTATTGACATCAATATGTTTATAGGTTTCATTGGAGAGCAAAGCCATACCATCAGGACTAGAACGAAATGCTTTAGCAAATTTCTCTTCGGACTCTCTCAAAGCAGCTTCAGTGATTTCATGTTCCAAGATTTCCTGCTGTAATGCATAGGTACGTTCATCAACTTTCTCCATGAGAAGCTGTGAATATTCCTCTAGTCTGGTATGAGACCTTTTCATCTGGCGACTCATCTGATTAAAGGAATTTGCCAATATTGCTAATTCCTTAATTACACAGGAGTCTTCCACCTTTTGATCGAGATTACCATTGGCGATCGATTGACTAGCCTGACTAAGTTGAGTGATCGGACGACTGATGCGACGAGCGGCAATAATTCCCAAGACGGCATTCAAAACAAGGGCAATTAGACATAGCATACCTGTGGATATTGTATTTTCTTTAATCTGCAGCATAAAATCAGAAGCAGGCACAGCCACAACAATCTGCCAATTCAATCCACTTAAACCAGAGTCATCACGCAGTTTCCCAACTTGAATAAAGTATTTCTCACCCTCAAACTTGATCATTGACTGTTGTATCTCATCACTATTCTTTACAGGCTGTGATTTGAGCCATTCTGCTACAGTACGAGTTAATTTATCTTGGCTTTGGTTTGCGAAAATACGCTCTGACTTATGACCTAATGCCGAGGTTTCTACATCCAAATTAGAAGTTGCTACCAATTTGCCTGAAGGTTCAATAATTAATGTTTGCCCATGCTCACTAACCTTTGTTTCCTGTAAAAACTGATTGATATCACCCAATAGCATCGATACACCCAAAACCCCCTGTAGCTCACCATCGTCTTGAAATAGCGGCTTAATTGCGGTGATCGCAGATTTCTCGGCAATCGAATCTGTATATACTTCAGTCCAAATACTTTGTCTAGTTTCCACTACAGTTTGATACCAAGGGCGATCGCTCAAATTAAAGCTGTTTTTTGCCATCAATAATATTTGCGGTCTGCCGAATTTATCGGTCATAAAAGTCGAATTAGAATTTTCCAGAGCAAATCCATCTTTAATTCGTCTTGCACCAAAGTATTTGCCAGAAGCCGTAGCAACGTAAATATTACTAATGCGCGGAAAGCTTTGTAGTTGCTTCCAAAAATGATTTTGGACTTTCTCTCCATCACTAGGATCGATTTGGGCTAACTGAATGCTATTGGCATTAAGTTGATTGAGAGTAGAGGGAAGCTCTAAATAGGATCGTAAACGGTCTTGAACTTGCTCAGTAACTTTACGATGGAACTGATTGGCAAGAAGAAGAATCGCCTGATGTCCATTCCGAAAAGATAACCATCCAATCAATCCAACAATGCCAAAGGTATTTAACAGAAATGGCACTGTTATCAGTAAGCTTAGAGGAATTCTCAAGCCTTTACATTCACAAAGATTTATTTGCGTAGGGATGAATCCTGTTGACGCAGTGCTGATTACTTTAGTAGATAGAGGATTGATCTGTTTGGTCATGGACTTAGTGTTCTGCGTTATTCCTGAGCTTTAATCAAATCCAAGTCTTCTCAAAGCGATTTTACGATTTTGCCAGACCTGTGGTTCTTGTGGTGATATTTGAATTGCGTGATCGTAGGCGGCGATCGCCTCTTCGAGCATTCCTAGCCCACTGAGCGCATTGCCTCGGTTATACCAAGCAAAATGGTCGTCAGGATTGATCTCTAGCGCACGGTCATGACTAGCGATCGCCTCTTCATAAAGATCTAGCTTACTCAGTACCAGCCCACGATTATTCCATGCATAATAATCATCGGGACGAATTTCTAAAGCCTTATCGTAACTGGCGATCGCTTCCGTGTAATTTCCCCATTGCTCCAGAGCTTTGGCGCGGCTATACCAAATTTGATGATCACGCGGCTTATACTCTAGAGCGCGATCATAACTTGCCACTGCCTCTCCATATTTGCCGATACTTTCTAGAGCATAGGCTCGGCTGAACCACCCCTGTACGTAGTCGGGTCTAATGGCTAGAGCCTTTTCACAATGCTCGATCGCTTCCTCATATTTACCGAGAACACTGTAAACCAGACCTTTTCCTCCATAGGAATAATAATAATCAGGTTTATGTTTAAGAGCAAGATTATAACTATCTATCGCTTCTTCGTAACGACCTAACATACTTAGGGAAGTACCCAGATTGTGCAATGCGGCATAAAAATCTTCTTTATAGGCGATCGCCTGACGGTAATTCTGCACGGCTTCTTCGTGATGACTAGATAGGTCCAATGCAACTGCACGGTTATACCAAGCCAAATGATTATCGCCCCGAATCTGTAATGCGAGATCGCAATTGGCGATCGCCTCTTGACAACGATTACCTGCAACCAATAAACCACCTTGCTCTAGTAATAGCTCAATACGGCGTTCCGAAATTAGGGGCTGAGCCGCAATTAGCTTTTGCAGATCCTCATACTTGAGATCGCGTTCTTCCTCACTAATTTGAGCATAGGCTTCATAGCGATCGTCACTGACCCAGCGAAAAGCCTCTTGCCGCATCAACTCCATATCAGTGGGAAACTCAAATACCTCAACAGTTTCATCAAAAAATTCGGGATAGCTATCGATAAAAAACTTCAGTGCAAATAAAGGCAGTAAAAACACAAAACAAATCGGGAAATTCTCTTTGAGCTTAGATTTCAATAGGATCAGATGGGCAAGGGGGCGAGGCAGATGAGTTAGCTTTTCTACCAATGTTTGATCGTCTAAGTCCTCAACTTTCTTTTCTAAGAACTCTTCGATACCTGTGACAAACAATAGGTTTGCTGTATGTAAATCTGGCTCATTGGCAAACATTTCATAAAAATCAGCGATCGGGCGATCGAGCCTTAATACACGAATTGTTTGGCTCTCTGCATCAGCTCGTACCCTTTTAATTATCTGCTCTCCCTCCGCAGGCGAACAACGCACAAACAGCATTCCAAAATCTTGCTTGTTTCTGAGTAAACCCACTAGAGTCTGATATTCTGTCTCTGGATTTTTTAGAGCGTCCTTATCCCAAGTGTTTCCAGTGTATTGCATGGTTCTCCCATTTGACCGAATACTCAAACTAATCATACCAAAAAAGATTAGAGGCGGCGCTAAGCGCTACCTCTAATACCAACGTACAAAATGGCGTAGCCATTTTGTACGTTGAAAACCCTTACTGGGTTTGTTTTTTAATTCCCAAAAGTGTGGCCACACTTTCGGGAATTGGTATGATCAACAATTGTCGTTATAAAAATCGGTTTTTTGAAAGCCCGCCGTTGGCAGGCTTTCAAAAAACCGATTTTAGTGTTTCCAGCGCCTTCGGCGCTGGAAACACTAAAATCGGTTTCATAATGAAAATTGCTGACCTCTAATCATAAGAGTGTTGGCACGCTTGGCGATAAGTCGCTGTAAAACATAAAAACCAAAGGCGAATTGCGGCGCTTTGCGCCGCAATTCGCCTTTGGTTTTGGGACTGCTATAACATAGAGATCTAGCGCAGGTTCTACCTGCGCTACTCTCTTGAACAATCAAATCTTACAAAAATTTCATGAACGATCGCTTAATTCGCGCCCTCACCGCCGACGGCAGAGTCCGTGTCATTGGCGTGAATATTACCCAATCCCTTAATGAAGCTCATCGTCGCCATCATTTATCAGCAGTCGCTACCGCCTCACTCGGTCGAGCTATGGGAGCAAGCTTACTGCTTGCTTCAAATATGAAGCAACCTCAAGCCAGAGTAAATGTCAGAGTGGCTGGGGATGGCGGACTAGGGTTAGTCTACGCTGATGCTGGATTTGATGGGACAGTGCGCGGCTTTGTCACCAATCCTCAATTTACATTGCCCCCCCTTGCCGATGGTCAACAAAATGTCAGTCAAGGCGTTGGGCAAACAGGTTTTTTTAAAGTTATGCGTGACGTTGGCTATGGCGAACCCTATAGCAGCACCGTGGAGCTAATTGCAGGTGATATTGCCAATGATGTGGCTTGGTACTTGGCTTCTTCTGAGCAAACTTATTCCAAGCTCATGCTGACGGAAGTAATCGATCAAGATCATAGCGAGAATCCCGTCAAGGTAGCCGCAGGAATTTTACTGCAAATCATGCCCATGGCAACCCTGCGGGCGGCAAAGACCGCGAACCTCTCTCAAGAAGATTTACTGCTCCAACTAGAAGCAAAAAGTGATCCACAAAATTTCATGGATTTGCTACTTCAAGACAAAGCGATCGAAGAGGTAATGACAGAAATCTTTGCTGATATGCATCTAGATATTTTGCCAATGACTAAAGATGTCAAATTTCATTGCCCTTGCTCCCTCGATCGCATGTTAGCGGCGATGAAAATGTTTGGCGAAGAAGATTTGCGATCGATGATCGCTGAGGACAAGGGCGCAGAAGCAACTTGTCATTTCTGTGGTGAGGTGTATCACGCTAGTACTGAGCAGTTAAATAATTTACTTGCAGATTTACAGGTAGCAAAAGCCTAACTAATAAGAAGTCTCGCTACGCGAGACTTCTTGTTAGTTAGGCTTTATGGTAACTTCACTTCTAGACGCTTCTCGATAAATTTGCATAATCCCTAAAAACTATGACAGTTAACGCACAAATTGGCATTATTGGTGGCAGTGGACTCTACAAAATGTCTGCCCTGACTGATATTCAAGAAATCAACATCGATACTCCCTTTGGAAAAACTTCAGATGCATTTATCTATGGCAAATTATCAGGGACACCAGTAGTATTTCTGGCTAGACATGGGCGATCGCACCATTTACTACCCACCGAAGTCCCCTATCGCGCCAATATCTATGCCCTCAAAAGTCTTGGCGTAGAGTACATCATCTCCGCCTCAGCCGTTGGCTCGTTGCAGGAATATGCCCGTCCCCTTGATATCGTGCTACCCGATCAATTTATCGATCGCACCACTAACCGCACTTCCACATTTTTTGGTGAAGGGATTGTCGCCCACGTCGCTTTTGGCGAACCAATTTGCAAATCACTGTTATCTGTTGTCTCCTCTGCGGCGGAATCAATCGACTTAGGGCGCAACAAAGTCCATAAAGGTGGAATTTATCTGTGCATGGAGGGGCCAGCCTTCTCGACTAAAGCTGAATCTTTGCTCTATCGCAGTTGGGGCGCTAAGGTAATTGGCATGACCAATCTTACTGAAGCCAAGCTTGCCCGTGAAGCGGAAATTGCCTATGCGACGATCGCCTTGGTTACCGATTATGATTGCTGGCATGACGATCATGAAAGCGTAACCGTAGAAATGATCATCCAAAATTTACAAAAAAATGCCTTGAATGCTCAAGCCGTAATTCAAAACGCAGTGGCAAAAATTGCCGTGAATCCGCCTAAATCTGAAGCTCATCATGCTCTGAAGACTTCGATCTTGACGGATTTAAGTAAAGTATCTGATGCTAGCCGCGATCGCTTAAAAGTGATTTTGCAGAAGTATCTCTAAAGCTTACCAACGGTAAATTTTATGAGCGAATCAATTAAGGCAACTCGTGCAACTATAGCGATCGGGGATTTATCCATTGATGCCTTTATGCTGCCCGATGGTAGTTATCGAATGTCTCTTAGCCAAGCTGCTGAATGTATTGGTAAACCAGCTAGAAGCACTTTCGATTTTTTGCAATCAAAGACCTTCAAACGCTTGTTAGGTGAAGTACAAGGCACTTTCGATTTTTTGCCTAACGACTTCCCTGATGACTATAAACCAGAAAACTTTACTGTTGAAATTGGTGAAGCTATTTCCCAAGGACAGACTCGCATTAGGGGGCTGCCTTTGGAATTAGTAGCACTTTATTGGGCTTGGGAAAGCTTTCGCGGTAATCGTTCTGCCTTAATGATGATAGTTACTCTAACTAGTGAATCCCTAGAACGTCGTTTTGACAATGCTTTTGGGATTATACGCACTGAACAAGAACGAAATGATCGCTTATCTCAAATAAATCAGCAATTGGAAAAGGCTCTTGCTATTTTGGGTGAAGGGTTCGCGCTAGATGATGATGTCCGTCGTGAGCGTGATTATTTTGAGTCCGTGCTTAGACAAAATGGGATCGATCCCTATAGTTTACCCAGTAGTGATCGCCAGATCTAAACCTAGAATCGAGTGGCGGCGCTTCTCGCCGCCACTCGATATTATTTTGCCCAAAGTATCTCTAACAAAAAAGCCTCGCTAAGCGAGGCTTTTTTGTTAGAGATACTTTTTTAAGAGCCAAGCCCTTTAACTGTCTCAAAGAAAAATCTAGCGTTATCTTCGGGCGTAGTGGATAAAATGCCATGACCAAGGTTCATGATGTGACCCTTGTTACCAGCCTTGGCAACAACTTCTAAAATACGTTCGCGAATATAGCTCTGCTCAGCAAACAGAACACAAGGATCGAGATTACCTTGGACAGGAATATCATGACCAAGGCGATCGCGGGCATCGGCAAGATCCACAGTCCAGTCAACGCTGACGATATCCACACCAGACTTAGGCATTAGGTCAAGTACACCCGCACTGCCGCTAATGTAAAGAATCATGGGCGTGTTGGGATATTTTGCCTTGACCTTATCTACCACCATCTTTTGGTAGGGCAGCGCAAAGGTTTTATAATCCGTTGGGCAAAGATGTCCAGCCCAAGAATCAAACATTTGTACGACTTGAGCGCCGCACTCGATCTGATGAATTACATAAGTGCCGATCATTTCGGCAATCTTGGTCAAAAAGCTATGGATGATCGCTGGCTCTTTGTAAGCCATAGCCTTAATCGTAGAATAATCCTTAGAGCCTTTACCCTCAACAGAATAGGCAGCTAATGTCCAAGGTGCGCCCACAAATCCAAGAATTGTCGCTTGATCTTTAACTTCTTCTTTAATCGCGCTTAAAATCTTACGAATGAAGGGAACAGCAGTATCGGGATCAAACTCAGTTAACGCATCAACTTGGGCTTGAGTGCGAATTGGGGACTCAATAATTGGTCCTCTGCTTTCGATGATGTCAAAGTTAATGCCGATACCTGTGAGGGGAGTAAGGATATCGGAGAACATAATCACGCCATCGGGTTGAAAGGCGCGAAATGGTTGCAAAGAAATTTCGGCGGCGAGTTCAGGGATTTCCGATCGCTCTCTAAATGTTGGATATTTGTCGCGCAAATCACGATACACCTTCATGTATCTTCCTGCTTGACGCATCATCCATACTGGTGGACGATCCAGTACTTCACCTCTTGCTGCCCTTAGCAAGCGATCATTTCCTCCCATAATCAACTCTTTCCTGTGTTTTAAAACTTTTTTATAATTGTGCTTTTGAATTATAGAACGTCAAGTACCAGACGCTAACGCTTTGCCTGCTTGGCTAAGTCGTTAGTTTGGTAACGGACAAAGGTTGATCGCCGCACCGTATCTCAGAATGGGGCATCAGGCAATGATCAAACTTAGGCTTTATTTAATTGCTAATTACAATTCGATTACTTATACTTTCTTTAAGATATGTTATTAATACTTAAGCTATGAATACTTTACGAAGTACAAACCAAGTAAAAGTTTTGGCTAACCAATAGCTAGGTTTAAAAACTGTGACTAACGAAGGGGCAAATTTGACAAAGGATACTGATGTGGTGGCAGATACGACATCAGCTCCAGCATTGAAAGAAATTGAGGCAGGTTCGCCCCTAAAAACAATCGTGGCGATCGCAGTTACTT
This sequence comes from Pseudanabaena sp. CCNP1317, assembly GCF_034931345.1. NCBI lineage: Bacteria > Bacillati > Cyanobacteriota > Cyanophyceae > Pseudanabaenales > Pseudanabaenaceae > Pseudanabaena > Pseudanabaena sp. CCNP1317. Next base: position 69,721 of record NZ_JAYGIF010000006.1, read on the forward strand.
TTGCGATCATGGCGATCGCTATCTTTTTTTGGATATTCAGTCCACCGCTCGATCAATATACACAGTCAGTTTTAAATCTTTCAGGCGATCCTGTACAGGGACGCTCAATTTTTGTGATGAATTGCGTAGCATGTCATGGGCAATGGGCTAATGGCAAAGTTGGACCCAGCTTGCATGGTGTATCCGATCGCAAGTCCGATGCGCGTCTAATCCAACAGGTTGTCAGTGGTGAAACTCCACCCATGCCACAGTTTCAACCAAGTCCTCAAGATATGGCAGATTTGTTGAGCTATCTCAAGCAATTATAAAAAGAGCGGCGCTTCGCGCCGCTCTTTTTATAATTGGATTTGCAGCAATTCGCCAATCCCTTTTTCGGCGACATCGAGCATTTGATTAAGCTGCGATCGCGAAAATGTATCCGATTCGCCAGTGCCTTGCACCTCGATCAGCTTGCCAGTGCTGTCCATAACCACATTGAGATCAACACTTACAGCGACATCTTCTTTGTAATTTAAGTCCAAAATGGGGACACCATCCAATAAACCCACAGACACAGCCGCAACAGCATTACGAATTGGCGATCTGGTGATTTTACCTTCAGAGAGTAAGCGATCGCAAGCTGCTTTGAGAGCCACAAATCCGCCTGTGATTCCACCCGTGCGCGTGCCACCATCAGCTTGCAACACATCAATATCAACAGTAAAAGTGTAATTGGCGATCGCGGTCATATCTAGCGCGGCTCTCAAACTACGCCCAATTAACCTTTGGATTTCTTGAGTACGTCCTGATAGTTTCATAAATTCCCGTTGTTGACGCGGAATTGTCGATGCAGGCATCATCCGATATTCTGCTGTTAGCCAACCTTGATTACTCCCAATCAGGAATTTAGGTACACCTTCTTCGATGGAAACTGTACAGATCAATTGGGTGTCGCCAAATTTTGCCAACACTGAACCCGCAGGAGCTTGGGTAAATGGATGCTGCAAGTGCACTGGGCGCAGTTGATCCCAAGCTCTACCATCGGGACGTTGGATAATCGGCAAATCACTCATGATCACGGTTTGACTGTTTTTAAAATCGATCCAATCATATATCAAGCCCTTGCTTCTAGAAATTTTAGCTAATAATCACAACCAAAGAGAATGGCGGCGCAAAGCGCCGCCATTCTCTTTGGTTGTGATTAATGTTGCAGTAAAGCAGAACGAGGAATTACACGCATAATTTCTTTGATAGTTGTTACTCCCTGTATAACTTTCTCAATGGCTGCAACACGAAAGGACTGAAAATCAATACTGCGTAAATAGAGATCTAGCTGAGTTGATGTTCCTTCGTAAATAATTTGACGCATCGTGTCATTGATCTCTAGAAGTTCAATGACAGCTTCACGCCCCAAGTAACCTGTATTAGAGCATTTAGGACATCCATTTCCTTGTCTGCACTTTTCCAAATTAACTGTAGATCGATCTAATCCGATCACTTTTAATTCGGCATCACTAGGTATATAAGCCTCTGCACAGTGCGGACAAACACGACGAACAAGGCGCTGAGCAACAACCCCTAACAAAGCATCACCAACTAGACTTGAGCCAAGATCTTTCAGTCGAGGGATGGCACTAGGTGCATCATTGGTATGCATAGTGGTAAGAACAAGGTGACCTGTTAAAGCAGCCCGAATTGCAGTTTCAGCCGTCTCACTATCGCGTACTTCACCCACCATAATAATGTCTGGATCTTGACGGAGAATTGAGCGCAATCCTGCGGCAAAAGTCATGCCTGCGGCTTCATTGACTTGAGTTTGAGTGATATTTGATAAGACATACTCTACGGGATCTTCGACAGTAGTAACATTGACACTTTCAGAGGCAACTACCTGCAAACTGGTATAAAGTGTACTGGTTTTACCCGAACCTGTGGGGCCCGTAAAAATGATCATTCCTTGTGGTTGATGTAGCCAGCGTTCATAAATTTGACGCGACTTTTCAGTAAATCCTAGATCGGCAATACTCGAAAAGGGATTTTCTTGTGGAAGCAACCGAATTACAATTTTTTCGCCATTAACGCAGGGAAGTGTACTAACTCGCATATCTAACCCTTTAGCATGACGATCATCACTGGTGTATTTTTCGCCAATGCGCCCATCTTGAGGAATCCGACTTTTGGCAATATCCATTTCTGCCATGACTTTAAGTGCAACAATAATTTTGCGACTAATTGCTAAAGGCAATACTTGTACGTCTCGCAAAATACCATCAACACGAAAGCGAATGCGTAATCCTTCTTTGGTTGGCTCTAGATGAATATCGCTAGCACGACTTTGCAAGGCACTGGTGATAATCGCCTTAATGCGACTAATTTGATCTTCGGCTTTTGAGAGATGCATTTCTGCAGTCTCGGCGATCGCCATTGGTTCTAGCTCATCAGCAAAGGGGATATCTGTCTCTGATAGAGAAATGCGATCGGTGCGAATGTTTTGTTTAACAAACCATTCTTGGTAACTTTTTTTCGTAATGGATACGACTTTAACAGTCATATCCATCAAGTTACTAATTCTCTTGATGTCCAGTTCTGAAATAGTCTCAGGAGCGCCAATAAAGAATTGTTGTCGCCAAAATAATAGCGGAATAAAGTGGGGTAACTCCGTTTGATTGCGAGCTTGCCGAAAGAAGCGATCGCATACTTCTGCATCCAGCAGTTTCATGTTCACAGTTCCATCTGGATTAATAAGCTTGGCGATCGCTTCTTCACAGGATATTTTGCCAGCTTTAAGTAATTGCCAGGAGGTTGATGGAACAATGGATAGATTAGGTATGGGGGATTTAGCCTGCATAGTTGCTGATAAGTTCAATATAGTTACTTACTAGATTCATTCTGTTGAGTTGATATGTTCTATGCAGATCTTACTAAAAATCTATGTAGGAAAATGATCACGCCTAGTAAGTAGAAGAATTTCTACGCATTAACTTATACTCCTAAAAAAGAAAATTAGGTAAGTGGTGATGTTTATTGATCTTTCAACAAACATCACCACTTATCTAATTTTTTCTATGGAGTAATTTGATTTATGCAAGTCAAAGAAAACTAGCGTGGATTAGTCCAATAAATGTTATTCTTATAGCGAGTATCACTAGGAATGTTGATCCAGTTAAAGTGTTCCTTAACTAGAGAGTTCGTCGCTCTACTATCACTATTGGAATCCATAATTCTGATCTGGCGTTGACCATTGAGATTCCGTGATTCCATCACAATTGCAGTATGTCCATAGTTGACTCCTTTTACAATTCCAATTTGTGGAAAGGATACCACAGCACCACGTTTTGGCAAACCTTCACTTGTGACTGGTAAGAAGAATCTTGAGAAGGTCGAAGCAACAACTCTTGCTGTATCTTTGCCATGTCCAAAGGCATAAGATTTTGTTTTTTCTGCACCATCCAAGTAGACTTCTTGAATATAGCGAGCAACTAGGGTCACGCATTGTCCTCGTGAATCCCAACCTGGAGTACGATCTAGGCGAGCAACACCCCTTGTGTTTACAAAATTACGAACAAAGTTTTCAAGCTTTTGATTAGAGGTTGATGGAGGATTTACGACAGTTTTCCTCAACCAATCAGCAGACGCGGTAAATGTTCTAGTTACACCTCCAACAGTACCAGTATTGAATATCGGCACATTGTTAGATCTATAAACAACAACGTTGCCATCCGTTTGAATAGCTAGATAGGCTCCTGGATTACCTGCGGTATCAGTTGCCCAGACTGGTCTGCTGTTAGCATACAGGACAACATTACCGTCTGTCTGTACTGCCAACATATTAGCCGCAGTTCCATTTGTGCCAGTTGCCCAAATTGCTCTCCCTTGTGGAGTGTACAAAACTAGATTAGCATCACGTTGAAAGACAAATTTGTACCGATTGGAGGTGACAAATTCTTCACCTCGTCCAAAGGTTCTATTGATAATAGAAGGTCTAATAACAACATTGCCATTGTCGGGCAGTGTTTGAGGAGGGTTACTGCTACGCCATTTCTGATTAGCGTTGTCAGCATTGCAAGTCCACAGATGCACGATTCCGCCATCATTACGGCTAGGAGAGTCTACACAAAGATTCGTATCTCGCCGCCTGATCAAATTGGAACCATCACCTAATACAAGTAAGTCAAAGTGTTGGTCTGGATCTGAGTCACTACAGCCCCAAAGATTAATTTCCCTGCCATTAGCTAGATAATGAGCATTTAGACAAAGTCCAGTTCTACGATGCCTTAGACGGAAACTACCATTATTGAGACGAATCCTCTCAAACTGTTGGTCAGGGTCTGAATCATCGCGCTTAAAAATTGACATCCGAGGAGTGCCATCAATCTTACGGAAGTTCCAATTTGTATTTAAAGCTTTATCTTGATTGTTACTAGCTTTAACTGAAAATGTTTCATAGGACTGAGAATAACTGGGAGAGGAGACTGCTAACAAAGCAAAAAGTGATAGAGGTAAAATTTGGGCTGCTTGAGGAATTTTTAGCATGATAATTGATACCTTAGAAAAGTAAGATTTATTTGTTAGAGAGCAATAGTAGATAAGAAACTAAATTTTAGGAATAGTATTTCCCATCCATCGCAAATTTTGGGCTTGAGCAGGAGAGACGCAAACAATATTTCCATCTTTTGCTCGGCATACAGTTTGATCATTGTGAGTGGGAACTTGCCACTTAGACCAATCTAAAAACGTTGGGATAGAGCCAATACTGCGATTTTGAGTAGTAACATCAACAGGATTTCCATTAGTGTCAGCAAAAACAACCTCGTCTCCACCGCCAGCTAGAGCTTTGGGAATATTGAGAGTAAGGCTTAGGAGACCAATAGATGTTAAAAGTAGTAAACTCTCTTTAAGAAGCAATTTATTGAAATACATTCATAGATTCCTCTATACTAATGTTTATGAGATTAGATAGCTTGATGCTTGTGAGTTCCTATTTCATAAGCTACTTATTCTTTCTGTAAGGTTTGGATAAAAATGCACTGAACTTAGATTTTTTTGTTGAGTGGATTTGCTTCATCGCTTACATCTATTTCTTCTGTAGAGTTCATTGCACTTATGCAGCGATTAAATTAAAAACTTGAAATTCTTTTTTACTTGCTCTGGGAGTTGAGGTAAAAAGGAGATACTGTAAGCATTACAGTCTCTCCTTTGGCTTTGCTGATTTAGCGGAAACCTTCAAAAATTGTGAGAATCAAAACTAGGCAAATCACTACAAATATGGTTCGCCATAGCCACATCAAAAATGTGGGCATAATTTCCATAACGATCGCATAGCCACCAAAAATTACAGGTAAGACAAGTGCGATCGCTAGTCCTGCGATCGCCAACATCAGAAACTTAAGTAAATGAGGGATAAAACGCAACATAGACATAACAACTCCACAGATTGCTTGTTCCGATCCTTACAAGACTTATATTCTGAAAGGTTATAATTTTATTGCATTGCTGATTGAGGTTAATTTGAACCCTACTGCATAAAAGGCGATCGCTGATCAGAATATGTAGATGTATAGCTAGAGCGATCGCTTGTTAGCTAAAATATTAGTGATATGCGATCGCTCGGTCAGTCATCTTTGAGCAGGAAATGCAGCATGAGTTTAAAGCGGCAAAACTTACGGGACAAATTTTCGACTTTCCTAACCATTCACGATGCGGCAGGAAATAGTTATTCGTGGGAAGTAGATTCAAAACTACAACGTAATATTGATACAGTGCTTGCTTTAGAGAGATACTCTGATGCTACTGAGGAAGAAATAGTTCGCCACTTCTTGAATGAGCTTCGCCACTCAGATCAGCGCATCGTTGAAAGAAGTCGGTCGCATCTAGTCGCTTATCTACAAGAAACTTATTATTTTGTAAGTAAAAAAATATGTTTCAAGTTCAACAGAGAAAATGCTGTAGAAAATGCGTTTGGAGTCGCTCATGAAACGATTTGCAGACTAGGCTTTTTTGAGAGATATGCATCTAGAATGTCTCAACTCAGTACCTATGCAAGTAATGCGATCAGGAATCGAGTACTGAATTTGTTAACAGGAGACGGCAGAAGTATTTGGGGGAAATTTTATCATCTATCTGCAACAGGTGTGAGGCAGATCGTAATCTCAATAATCCGCAAACCTCACAAGTATAGTGAAGAGGTGCATAGGGATATAGAGGACTACGTTTACATCCATCAATTCTATAGACTAATTTGCCCACCATTAGAAAATAATCATGCAAGGCAAGAGCCAAATAGTGATCAACTACAAGCCATTTGCGATCTGTACAATAGCCAAACCCCTCTGATTAAAGAGCAATTGAAAAAGAAGTTTGTGGCGATTGATCCTCAAGAAACTTTAGAGATGATGAAAAGTTGCATACAAGAAATTCTCTGGAGACAACAAAAAATAGGCAGTCCTGAGAGTTTAGATGCTCCTATCAATAGTAATGACGACAGCGATATAGCTTTAATTGATGTATTTGAGCAATCAGATAAGTATCAGAATCATTCAGACAATGATGAATTATCTAATTTGATGGAGTTACAAACAGGGTTGAGCGATGTAGTTTGTCAAGAAATTTCATCTTTTGCTGTAGAACAACAATCAATATTTACTCTGCTGCACGGTTTTGACTGTAGTATGACTACAGTTGGTAAGCTTTACGGTGTTCATCAAAGTAATATTTCAAGAAAGCGCTATCATCCAGCTTATGATGCTACTTTCGCTCAATGTGTAACTTTTTGCCAACGACAAGTAGTTGATCTGGATGTAAATATATCTTGGCAGAATGATTTAGATAAGTGGATTAAAAGTTATTTAGATTCATTTTACAAGAGGAAGCTTTCACAGCTATTAGAATCGCTGGTTGGTTCTCTTGTTCAGGAAGAGAACCAAAAACCGCATAAATCTTGTGATTTAACAGAATATATAGATGCAGAGGGAGAAAATTTGATCGGTATTGCTGTGTACTTAGTAATTAATCATCTGCAACAAGAATTTCAAATCACTAGATCATGTGAGCCTATAATTCCAAGTATTGTCGATTTTATCAAGACTTGGATTAGCGATCGCCCCAGCAATTAAAACCTAACTTTCTATTAAATTCTATCAAAACAAATCAGAGGTATATGATGTTAATTCTAAAACAAGAGATTGAACTTGAATCTATTCTTGAAGACCAGATATGTTTGGTTATTCCTCAAGAAACTCAAACAGAAATATGGGAATTATTACAGGGCTATTCCTATCCTGCGGCAAGGTGGATGGCTTATCTCAATCGCTTGAGCTTGGAGTATATAATTCCATACTTTAAACAAACCTATGGCTGTGATATTGAGTTGGCGGATAATCCGATTAGACCTGATAGCGTTTGGGAATATGTGAATGGCTTTGCACTAACTATCGATGGTAAGCGGGTAATCGTGATTCCTAGTGAAACGGATAGTGATGAGTTTTCGATACCCTTTGAATGGATAGATATTGATGCGTGGGCTGGGGAATATTATCTGGCGGTGCAGATTCGTCCTGATAGTGGTTGGTTACGAGTATTTGGTTTTACGACCCATCAGCAGATTAAACAAAAGGCTGAGTATGACAAGGTTATGCGTACTTATACTTTGTCGCAGGAGCAAATCATTGATGACATGGATGTTTTGTTGACATCTTTGGCGATCGCCTCTAACCAAAAAGCCGCAATTCCTGCTCTCACTGCGATCGGTCAACCTCAAAAGAATAAATACTTGGAGGCTCTCAAGCGCCCTAAGTTATATTCCCCACGTCTTGATCTAGATGCCGATCATTGGGCAACTTTTGTGAGTGATGATAAGTTACGGGAAAAGCTGTGGGAGATGAGAATGCGATCGCCATTGCAAGAAATGATTGAAACTGGAATTATTTCTATAAGTAATATGCTTGAAAAAATGAGAATACATGGTGCTAATTTTACCGATAGCATTCTACGCGAATCTGAAACTTTGCTGTCTCAACCTATAACCCAGCCGCAGTTTGTAACAGGCTTCAGAAGTCCCGCCGTGCTAGAAAGTCCAAAAACTAATACTAAATTTAGGGATGAGTTATCTTTGCCTAGCGATATTACAGTTCCTAATCTAATTCTATTCATTCAGTCAAATAAACCTGATATTGCCAGAATCCATGCTTTGCAGCTATTAGGTGATATCGGTTATCAAAATCAAGAGGCGATCGCTTTTGTAAGTGGATTGCAAGGTAATCCTCAAGAGGAGTTGTCAGTTCGCCGTGAAGCTGCTGTTTGTCTCGGTAAAATTGATCGACAACATCCTCAATCAGGGCTAAGAAGAGTTCAGTTAATTGACTTAACCTATAGTTTAGGGACAGTTAATTTATCTCTTGAAATTACAATTATGCCTATTCAAGAGCATCAAGCCCATGTCCATTTTTATTTAACGAACTCTCAAGAGAAGAAATTACCTAATGGGCTTAAGTTTGAGGCGATCGATAGTGATGGGGACAGTATATTTAGTATTCAAGAGTCAAATAGAGAATTTTATCAGGGTAGTTTTGTAGAGGATTATGGCGGCTATTTTTGGATTCAAATTGTCCTTGATGATGCAAGTGTAAGGTCAGAATTTATTGTATAGGTGAAAGTTATGAAAAAAGACCAAAGAGACGCATTTTTCAAGGCAATGAAAGCTTGGCTCTTCCCACCGCAGCCTAAACCACAGATATTCCTAAACTTGCTAACTACAGGTGACGACTTTCTATCACCTCAAAAGATTAAAGTCTCACTACAGGTCGAGCGTTTGGAAATAGCTTTGACAAGTGCGAATATCACAGAGAAACTTGCTAGTGATTTTAGAGAATGGAATTTGAACTATCCATCATATGCTATATGGAAAGAAGTATTTGATTTACTAAACATTTTGATACTTTTTATAGGCAATGATTTCCCCAACCTCTTTTATCATCTACCTCAACAAATTAACAGTGATAAAGATAATATAAGTATTTACTCTTTTTACTATCGTTTGATTTTGCTTGTTTGTAAAGTTGAAGTAGGAAGATATATTGATACTGGTGCATTTAGAAAACCTCAGAAAACTGTTGGAGAGCAGTCTAGTGGCTCACGAACGGAACATATTATTGAAGATGCAGGTGAGAGAGTAAAACGAAGTATAAATGATTTGTTTGATAGTAAGGATTTTAAGGAGGTTAGAGAACAACTTATTAAATTATTACCTTCAGAAGATCAGCCTCAGCCAGATGTATATATTCGCTATGATGATCCAATGCTGGCAATGTTGCCATTGCACTTATGGGATGAATTTCAATCAAGAAATATCGAACCAGTTTTTTGCAGTCTGAAGACTAGTATTCAAAATAAATCGTTTAAGAAAAAGCAAAAACCACGAATTCTTCTAATTTTAGGTGACTTTGTTGATATCAAGAACGAGAATGAGAAGCTGAACTGGCAAATTTTTTATCCAGATGCAGAGATAAAAGTTCTTGAAATGCTCAATGCAAAGGGAATAAGTGATGCGTTATGGAAAGAAAAGTGGGATGTCTTGTACTTTGGTGGACATAGTACTACACAAGAACGTAAAGGTATTCTTTATCTAAAAGATGATGTCTCAATTACTTTGGGTGACTTTAGGAAAGGTTTAGCAAGGGCTGCTAAGAATGGTTTGCAGTTAGCTATTTTCAACTCCTGTATTAGTCTTGGGGCTGCGGCAGATCTGCAAAATGCAGGAATACCTATGGTTATTGCAACTAGGCACTTGATGCACAATCTAATAGCGCCAGAATTTCTTGAGCTTTTTTTAGATGCTTATATCAATGATGACAGATCTATTAAGGAGGCAGTCTGGTATGCGAGAGAAAGATTAAAAACTGATAGCAATTATTTCCCTTGTGCTGATTTTTTGCCAGTCGTTTTTCAAATACCTACTGCTACTATTCAACCTAAAGCATCACCATTAGTGGCGATCGTCACTTCATTCTTCGTTACTTGCCTAGTCTTCTTTCTCCATACCCAAGGCATATTCCAAGCAGCCGAACTATCTCTATACGATCACATGATGGATATTCGCAAACCTGCACAGGTTGATCGTGACATTGTAGTAGTAAGGGTAACTCCTGAAGATGAAGAAATGCAAATTAGGGAAGGAGAAAATTTAGAGGGAAACTCAATTAGTGATAAATATCTTGTGAAACTTTTAGATAAGCTTGATCAAGAGAAACCTAAAGTAATTGGTATGACATTTATGAGACTTAATCTGAAGTCTGACTCCTATGATAATAAAAAGCTTGTATCCAGAATGCTTAATGATGTAGAGCCTAGGTTGGTTGCAATTTGTGCTATGGGAATACCAGGTTCTGAGAGAGATTATTTTCCACAACCTATGGATAAAAAAAATCCAACTAATCAGACAGTAATTAACCCTGAATATAGAGATCCTAGAGTTGGATTTTCAAACTCATATCCTGATGTAAATTATTCTGAAAGAATAAGACGCTTGATGCTTGTAAAGATAACGACCAAAGATGCTTGTGGCGAACAAGCAATTAAATCATTTGCATTAAGGTTAGTCTTAAATCATTTAGATATTTCAGACAAAGACGTAATGATTAAGGCTCCTAAAAATCGTGTTTTTTTAGAATATAAAGGTATAAAAATTGAAAATATTATTGAACAACAAGGAGGGTATCAGATTGATCCTTCACTATCCGTAAATCCTAATTCTAAAGATTTGCCAAAAAACTTATCTATTCTTTTTAACTATAAGAACTATAAAAATAAAATCGATGTAGTAGAGTTTTCTTTGGAATCTATATTGTCTGGCAGACATACTTCATTAAAAGATAAGGTTGTGATTATTGGCGGTACAGACAAAGACAATGTAGCTCTGAATAACTTAGGCTACCATGTTTTATCGACTGATTATTTATTGAGAATTTTTAGAGGTGGTGATCATGTGTTGATTGGCTCTGAAAATAACTTAACATTTCTAATTTGCCTTCTAAATACTCTTGGTGTCACTTATATAATTACAGATCTATTTATTAACTGTAATTATAATAGATTTTTATTGATTCTAAGTGCATTTGCTTTTCATGCAACACTTATATTCTGGATACATTTCATTACTTTAATTAGTATGTCACTGTGGATTCCAAGTGTGCCAACTTACATCAGCTCAACTCTATCCTGTATAATTTTGATAATATATTTGCAATATTCAAACTATAAACCAACACACCAATAACAATCCAATGCTAAAATTAATGGTTTCAAAACTTTCTTTTCTATTACCTATACTATTTTGTTTTATAAATATTAGACCTGTTAAATCTGAGTCTTTACAGCCCAGTGATGGTAACACAGGGAACTCAAAGAGAACTGTAACTAGAGATGGCTGTACAGTTGTTCCATTGATTCCAACTGGTAAACTTGTATCCAAAACTAGTTTACTTAAACCAGTCATTTGGTTTTATGTTGAATATTCAAAAATTGGAACTATCCCTGATTTAGAAGTTAGTCATAAAGATTTAAATGGCAAAACTATAAGCAGAATTTTAAAGTTAGACAGTCTGAATCCAACATTTGTGTCATACACCCTACCGTTTGACAATCAGGAATTGAATGAGAATGAGGATTTTCGATTCAACGTTCAATGTGGTGAAGGCGATGGGAACTCTACAGGCATAAATATTAAACGTGTTTCTTCTAGTGAGTTAAAATCTCTTTCAATTATTAATTTTCCTTTATTAAGATATGCTACTGAACTGTACAAGTTAAATTTTTGGGCTGAATCCAGTAATCTCATTTTGAGCGTTTCACCTAATTATCTGTGCAAAGATAAAGTTAATACTATTAACTTATTTACGGAAAAGGTAAACAATCTGCTTGGCGAATCAGATGAAGATAAAACAATTAAAAATAATATGCGTTCATCGTTTCAAAAGCATTTTGAAAATGTATGTAAATAGGATTACCAAGGATTACCAATTATAGTGAATGTAGACCAAAATTTTGGATGCTGAAATTTAAATTGTTTGGTATCACTAAACATGTAAACTTGAGTGCGTCTAAATGCTTCAGCTTTAATTATTGCAGGATTATTTTTTAATTCTTGATAAAATTTTTCCATAAATTCAGGAGCTACAGAATCATCTAATTTCCACAATGAGCCAATTACAGACTTTATATTTGCTCTCACAGCAGCACCAGAAAAACCTAATTCAGATTCTTCATTACCTTGGGTTGTTTCACAAGCGCTCAATACTAACATGCTAACATTTTTCCAATTAAACTCACGGATTCGATCTAAGCTTATAAAGCTATCAAAAAAGTGAATTCTTCCCTTTCCAGTTTTTGTTTCAAATTTTGCATGTGTAGCTATATGGACAATTCCAAAATCACTAGAATTTCTTAGGCTTTCTTCAGTAAATTCACTGTCCAGAATAGGAATTGTGTTCCAAATATTAGCGACATTACTAGCTTCTTTTTTAACGTTTGGTAAATTTGACAGTCCACTTTCTTTGCTAAAAATCGAAGATCCTAAAAACCGTAAGTTGTAGTTATTGACTCTAGATACTCTTGTATCCGTTAAAGAAAGACTTGGCATCAATCCCACGCTATAGTTTTGCACAAGATACTGATTTCGACTCTTTTGTATTGCTGCAATAGGAATCTTTCGGAGACTATTAGGCAAGACAAACGTTAAGTTCTTAATCTCTTGCTTCTCTAAATGGTTACTCAATGGTTGTATTAACCACTTGTGAAGTTTTTGTGATGATTGTTCGTATTCATATAAAGAATCACCCTCAGCGTAACGCGCAACAGATCTTCTATGCTCATCTGCCTCACTCTCAATATCTCTTCTTCTAATAAATTGGGAGCCAACTTTAACAGTTTTGTAAGTAGGCTTACCATTTGCAGTGACTAAAGTTAGCTCTAGGATGTCGCAGGAGTCGGGGAGTTTGGTGATTTCGAGATCGGTTAGTGAGGGAGATATAGCGTTGGGCTTAGATGGGGGATTGTAACAAACATCTTGGGAATTACGATCTTTTTTCCTTTCGTCCATGCGATCGGGCATGAAGGTGACATAGAGTAGTGCGGGGTTAACACCAGTCTCACTTTGCACACGGCGTAGGGTTTCTTGGACTTCGGTGAGAGTCATTGCCTTGGGTGATTGGTAATCGGAGATTGACTCTTTGAAAAACTCAGCAAACTGTCTGGTGTAAAACTCTTCAGGAGGGAAGGGGGATCGATCGCCTTCATCTACCCACTGCACTCTAGGAGGCTCTTTGAGAGGCTGCGTTGCCAAGAAAATCGTGAAATTTGGGGCGGTAATGATTTGGATATTGCCCTGTGTGTAGGGACCAGGAAACGATCGCGGTGTAAAGATGGTGTTTCCTGCGCCAGTTGTCAGGACTCCATCAGTACCATTAATCAATGAGCTAAAAACATTGAAAGGCTCAAACCTTATGCCACCATCATGACGAATGATGATCACCCCGTCCCCTTCTGTTCCTGCGGTACTGACACTGGCTACCAATCCATTTTGGTCAACGAAAGTTCCACTAATCCTCACAAAGCGATTCGATGTCAGATCGACAGTCCCGCCAACACCTCCAAATCCTTGAGCATTGGCTGGACCAATAAATATATCTGAGTCAGGATCGAGAAAGATATTACCGCCATTGCCAGATAATCCCACAGCACTGAGAGTCCCAGTCGTGATCGCAGTGCGTGCTTGAATGTTGATGTTACCGCCCGATGTGCCATCAACATTGAGATTGCCTGTGGTCACGATGCCCTGTGGAGTTAATAGCGTCAGGCTATTGCCAGCCCCTACAGCAGAGGCGAGGTTAATATCTTGAGTGGTGACATTGCCTGTTGCGGCATTGATAGTGAGATTGGCGGCTGTCCCTGCTTGAATGTTGATCGGCGCACCAATATTAATATCGCCATTGAGAGTGCTGAGGGTGGAATTGCCTGTAATTGTAATTGGATTGGATATCTGCAAGCTATTAACTGTATTAATACCGCCTGATAGACCAATATTGCTGGCGTTGAAGCTGATGGTACTTAGGCGATCGCTAGTCCCAAGTGCGCCATTGAGATTGATGTTGCCATTACCCGCATTGAGAGTTAATCCAAAGTTATTGCCAGTCAGACTATTAACAGTTCCATTGGTGCTAATGTTGCCGTTATTGCTATTGATAGCGATGTTGGTGTTAAGGCGCGTATTACCAGTGAGAGTGAGCGCTTGACCAGTAGTGGTGATATCAGCATTGAGATTAATCACTGAGGCTATTAAGTTGGCTGAGGTGTTGAATGTGATGGGGGCTGTAACTGAGAGGCTACCAACACTGGTATCGCCGATCGCAAGCTTCACATTAGTAATTATGGAGAGTGCTGCTGATGTAAGATTAAATGCGGTTAAATCTGTACCACCTAAAACAATGTTTCGCCCTACTGAGCTAGGTCTTAGGGTGAGTGTACCAGTTCCACTAAACGGTGCTGCTAAGTTAATCTGGTCAGCAATCAGAGATATAGCATTACTTCCTGCGGCAAGTCCACCATTGAGTGCGATAGTACCAGTGCCTGCGTTGAGAGTTGATGGCGCTGTGAAAGTTGCTAAGGAATTCAAATTAATATCGCTATTAGCTGTTGAGATACTTCCATTAATATTTGTGTTTTGGGCTGCGGTTATGAATCCCGTTAGAGCCGTTGTACTACCAACATTTCCTAGAAAATTAACAGTGCCTGTACTGGCAGTTATAGTAAGATTCCTCGCACCATCAATGGTACTCGTAAAGGTAACATTTCCACTGGAAACTATTCCTGTGCTAATGGTTGCATCTCCTAGTAGAACAACTTTGCCATTAAAAGTAATATTACCTCCACTGGAAGCAGAGTCAGATCCACCCGTGATAACGCTATTCACACTAATTCCATTAGGAGCGCTAAAAGTAACGTTACCACCTTTGCCAGAAACAGAATTAGCAGTTATGTTATAAGCTGTGATTTTACCCTGAAAGCTTGTGAGACTAATATTACTAGCTGATTCTCCATTGTTAAAACCAATATCAGATGTAATTCCACCTAAGCCAGTTGTAATATCCCCTTGAGCGGATATTATCACCGTACCTGAAGATCGTTTATCAGTACTATTGACAGGAACACTTGCACTATCACTTCCCGCATCTAATATTACATTGTTAAGAAGAGCTACAGAACCATTAGTACTAATTATAGTTATATTGCCAGCACTACGTTCAACTGAATTACTTACAGCATCTAAACTGCTTTCGGGAAAAGACTCTACACCGCATTTAGCAAAAACAAAAGCTGTGCAGCTAAATGTAATGTCCCCAGTTGCTTTTACAGAAACGTCGCCGCCGTTTTTAGATTGGGAAAAAGCACGTAAGAGTCCTGCAATAGTTACCTCCCCACCAGCATTGATCTTAATACTTCCTGAATTTGCGTCTGAAGTATTACCAAAAGAAATAACATCGATTGAGTCGCCGTTTACTGCAATGTTACCCGTAGAATTTAGCTCGACATTCCCTCCATCGCCTTCATTTGCCAAACTACGAGCAACAATAGTGCCAGTACTAATGTTAGGTGCTGTAATTGTAATATTTCTACCTCCAGCCTGAAGAACACTATTTGAGTCCAATATAAAATTTGCTCCTGCCCTAAAGATTACATCTCCAGTTCCAGTTTGCAGCGTAAGTGTTGGCTTTGCAGGTGTTTGAGCATCTATAGCTCTTGAAATTAGATTTCCACTTGTAAGACCATTATCCCCAATTCTAATATTATTGCTTGCTTCAAGAATAAGATTGAAATTCCCATCCAGCAATTCAATCGTTGTTTGACTAATAGTTATATCGTCTCCATTAAAATTAGATTCAAAAATTTCAAGAGGAACTGGCACAGCTATTGAATCTACTACGTCATTCCCAATATAGATATTGGTGGGATCGAGTAATAATGTTCCACCTTTTCCGATCACAGCATTAAGATCTACTTTTCCATCAAAAACAAGATTCTGTTTACCAGAAACCTCAACAAAACCACCATCACCAGAAATCGCTCCTCCACGCGCACTAATATTCCCAAAAAATCTTGTCGCATTATCTGCCCATACAATTACCCTGCCCCCATTCCCAGACTGCAACGCATCAGCCTTAATAGTTGAATTTGCACTCACAAAAGTCATCAACGCATTTGGAATAATTCCCTTACCCTGAAAATCCCCACCAATAAATACCGAACCACCACCATTCACACCCGAAGCATCGAGATTTGCACCCACTAAACCAACGAGATCGCCTAATATCTGAATCTTGGAAGTAACTTGAGAAGGATTAGCCACAGGCGACGAAACCGACACAGTTCCACTCACGATCGCAGTTCCCGCCGTATTCGGAATCACCGTCTGTGAATTGGTTAATTGCGCTTGTCCCTGACTATTCAGTGATACACCCGTATTACTATCCAACTTACCAGTAGTTAATAGACTTGGTAGATCCAAAGCCTTAACTGGCAAAGGATTACCCTGAGCATCCTTGGGTTGCGGAAACTCAAAATTTAGTCCTTCCACCCCAACATTCAGCCGCAACCGACCATCAGGCACAGCCACAATGCTCACTGAACCATTAGGCGCAGACACTGTTCCCGTATTTACAACAGTTGGTGCTGCTAAAGTTACTGACTTGCCATCATTAACACTGAGATTCCCAGAATTAACGATCACCGCAGGATTGTTAGGATCGAACTCTAAACCAGTTATATTCCCTGACAAGTTGCTGTAACTTGGATTATAAATATCCAGATGGCGATCGCCAAACCAAGCAGTTCTCGCAGTCGAAGCCGTAAAGCTGCCATTAACATTTAGTTGAGCATTATTACCAAAAATGAATCCCGCAGGATTTAACAAATATAAATTCGCATTGGAGCCTGTAACCTGAATAGTGCCATTAATCAGCGAAGGATCACCCCCAGTCACACCCCCAAGTACATTCTGCACCTGCGGTGAAACTACAAAGTTAGCCGTTTGACCTGTCTGGACATTAAAGCCTTGGAAACTATGAAATACGTTTGCGCCATTGCCTGACGTAGTTCCACCCTTAATATCAATGCGATCACCATTTGGTAAAACTACTGTCCCAGTCCCGTCATTCGCAGGCACAATCTGCACTTGTGCGATCGCAGGTAAAGCTTGCAAGATTTGTAAAGAAAATGCAACAAATAAAACTTGAAGCCCATTCATAGCTGAGCGCATAGACCCTATCCCTGATTCACTTAAGCCCTAAATTACTCAAAAGCCATATAAATTTAGCCCTTGAGCTTAAATCTATATTTTTCTGATTAATTGGCTAGCAATATATAGCAAAAAGGTGTATAAATCACGCACTTACCGACAATTTTTTTGAGATTGTCAGTTTAAGTCAGTAAAAAGCATTTATCTAGGGGCTAACGTCTGTCTATGTTGTTCACAAAGCTTATATCTAACTACATATCAAAGATTCCTGTATTCGTGATCACGATTTTTTGCTATGGGGTAACCAATATCGCAATTAACTCAAATGCGATCGCGCAATCTGCACCAACTAGCCAACAACCAGCAGAAGATACTTTTACAATTACTGATGTCATATTCAGCGAAAGTCGAATCTATACAGATGAAGATTGGGAACCGTATAGAAGAGCGATTCGATGGAAAGATGACATGACAGTAAAAAAGATAGAAGCTATTCTCGAACAGCTAATTTATGAACTCTATATCAATAAAGGGTATATAACCTCTAGAGTAGAACTTGCGTCAAATAAAACTGATCATCTCCATAGAATTGTGAAGATCAACATATTAGAAGGTGGTTTATGTAATATTTTTCCCAACAAATCACAACCAACAACACGATTAAATATAAACTATATTCTTGATCGCATTCAAATTCCAAATACCATTCCCCTTAGCGTTAATCGACTAGAAGATCAGTTACGACTATTAAAAAACGATCCTCAATTTGAGAATGTGGAATTTACACTAGAACCCTCTGCTCTAGATGAGCCATGTCAACATAAACCAGCTTTTCCAAGAAATTCCAATCTCTTTGTCCTAGTAAAAGAAGCAAATCCATTAAGTATTAGTACTTCTATTAATAATTACTCACCACCCAGTGTGGGCGGCGAGCAGATAGGCGTAAATGCTAGTCATCAAAATCTTACAGGAATGGGCGATCGGCTTAGTTTCAATTACAATCGCTCCTTTACAGGCGGCTCTAATGTCTATGACTTTAGCTACACAACCCCGCTAAACCCGATGAATGGCTCACTAAATTTACGAACTGCACTTACTCGCAGCACAATTACAGAGGCTCCATTTGATCGCTTTGGCATTGCCGCCAAATCACAACTCTACGAAATTCAATATCGCCAGCCCTTCATTCGTTCATTCGTTGAAGAGTTTGCGCTCTCTTTTGGATTTACCGCCAAAGATGGACAAACATTTCTATTTAACAATCTCGCTACTCCCTTTGGATTTGGGGCAGATGTTAATGGCATTACCCGCACCAGCGTATTCAGCTTTGGACAGGACTACCTCAAACGCGACGAACAAGGAGCTTGGTTCTTTCAATCAGTTTTTAAATTAGGAACAGGATTAGTAAACTCTACAATCAATCAGTCCCCGATCCCTGATAGCCGTTTTTTAAATTGGAATTTCCAAGGTCAACGCTGGCAAAGGATAAATGACGATAACCTCTTGATTTTGCAAGCTGACCTCCAAGTAACACCCGATAGCCTCTTACCCTCAGAGCAATTTATCGTTGGCGGCGGACAAACTTTAAGAGGCTACCGCCAAAGTGCAAGATCTGGCGATAATGGACTTCGTTTTTCGGCAGAAAATCGGATCACTTTGCAACGAAATGGCGCAGGTCAATCAATTTTTCAGATTGCTCCATTCTTTAACATGGGTTCTGTCTGGAATCGAGACGACAATCCTAATTTTTTATCAGGGAAAAACTTCTTGATGAGCTTTGGTACGGGAATTATTTGGGAGCCACTCAAAAATTTAAACATGAGACTTGATTATGCGATTCCCATCACATCTATTGATGATCGCGGTAATAATCTCCAAGACAAAGGAATTAACTTTAGTTTTAACTATAAATTTTAGAGCTTGACTATTTTTTCTTGTCGCCATTTTTAAAGAGCAGTAAAGCAGGGCAACCAAAGGGGGACTGACCCTACCCCAAAATTTAGATTGCTTTACGGGCTGCGCCACAGGGCAAGCCCCAAACTTATGCTATGGAACGAATTCATTGCCCGTAACATCAGTAAATATAGTCACTGCTTGTAAACTTTATCAAATCCTATAACCATCGACAGGAGGATTAAGCTTGCTTAAATTGTTTAGGCTCATCAATCATCATCTTTTTTCTTACCACCTTTTTTTGAAGGAAGTTCGCGTTTCGAGGGCGGGATTAAGCGTTCGTCAGGTCTGAGTTCCAACGCTTTAGAAAAAGCTGCGATCGCCTCATTCTCACGCCCCATACTTCTCAGTAATAATCCCTTTGCTCCCCATGCATCAGCACTATTAGGATCGATTTTGATCGCTTCTTCTACTTTTGCCAGAGCTTGCTGAGGTTTGTTATTGCGATTAAGGATCAAGGCTTGGGCAAGTAACTCTTTAACGGATAAAGGCGTTGGGGTTGTAGTCGATGATGGTGTAGGAGGTGTCGAGGCGATCGCCGTTGGGGTTACTGTCGATGATGGTGTAGGAGGAGTTGGCGCGATCGCCGTTGGACTCGGTAAGTTGGAAACTACGGGATTATTAACAACTTCAGGTGCATTTTTTGCAGTTTTGCTGATGATTGCCATGATCACTACTAGCAGCAAAGCAACGCCTCCAGTGACCCAAACCCAAATAGGAAATGGTTTGCGCGACGAGGACTCTTGGAAGGCGACAGTGTGAGGGTTTCTATAGGAAGAATCGCCTTGAGAACCTGCTGCTTGCGTAGCAACCTGCGACGACGTGATGATAGTTGCGGCGTTGTTGGTCATATTGCTGGCACTCACGACGGTAGGCAAATCATGCTCAGTAACATTGGGCAGAGAGGCGATCGCCGCTAACACTTCTGAAGCAGTCTGATAACGTTGACGGAAATCGTAACGCACCATTTTGTCGAGAATATCTAGAAATTGCGGTGAGTAATTACCCTGTAAGCGATCGCGCCAAACCAGTTCCGCAGTTTCAGGATGCTCAGCGAATAGGCATGGCTCTGCGCCCGTAATTGCTTGGATTGCCATCATCCCCACCGCATAAATGTCACTACTAAAACGCGGCTTGCCATTAAGTTGCTCGATGGGCATATATCCAGGGGAACCGATCGCGATCGTCAGATTTGTATTACCTTGCGGATCAACTGCCAAACTACCAATTTCTTTAACTGCTCCAAAGTCGATCAAAACAATTTTGCGATCGCTGTTACGGCGAATTAAGTTGGCTGGCTTGATATCACGATGGACAACATTGCGCTCATGCACATATACCAGTATTTCTAAAACCTCTTTGAGCAAGGCGATCGCCACAGCTTCAGGCGATCGCCACAGCTTCAGGCGATCGCTTGCCATTACCAATCTCCTGCGTGAGATCTTTGCCGTCAGCAAATTCTTGGACTAAATAAAATTCTTCGCCTTCCTGAAAGTGGGCAAGTAAACGCGGAATGCGATCGTGTGAACCCAGAGAATAAAGCATCTCGGCTTCTTGATCGAAGAGACGCTTAGCAGTTTCCAACACAAAAGGCTCATGGGATAAAGGCTTAAGCTGCTTCACCACGCAAGTGGGATGCGTTGGCAAATCAATATCTTCAGCCAGATATGTCTGACCGAAGCCACCACCACCAAGGTGACTAATAATTTTGTAATGTCCTCTAAGTATGGTGTTTATCACGATTAATCTGAGTTCTCTTTTGAGCTGAAGTAAAAACCAAGGGCTGTACCAATTAAGCCAGTCTGAGCGGTCAAGATGAATGTAATTAAATCCTTGGCTAAAGCACTAGTTTTGTCAAATGAACTATTCTTCTTTTCATCAACAATAAGTCCAGACATTCCTACTAAAATAATAATGAGGATAAAGCTAGTTGCAATGGTTCCACCAAGTGTGTAAGTTAAAAAAGTAGCCAAATTTGTGCGAGTTTTCTCTCGTGCTGCTTGCATCGCCGTCTTATGCAAATCAAGAGGAACAACAGAATTCTTATCTTTAGCTTCCTTGACTTCATGAAGATATGAGCCATCTTTAAGTTGGATGAAGACCTTCCCCCCTTTATTAGCGATAACATCATGAATGTACGCAGCTACTGATACTGCTCTTTTGACTGCATCTGGTTCAGAAAGTTTTTGCTCATCTGCAAACCACTTAATTAGATTAGATGTCTGAGAGTCAGGAATTAAGGGTTCAGTTTTGCCAGAAAATTCTTTCTTAGAAATAGCAGAAATTTGTTGTTTGGATTCATCTGGACTGTCGTCAGGTAGAACATCAGACATAAAATAAAATTTTCTTGGCTCACTACTAGCGTTACCACGACCTCTAACAGACACCGTATATTTTTGCATTACTTTAAACACGTTTTTATAGTTACTTAGTATAGCTTTGGAGAATTACAATCAAAATTAGCAGTAAATTTTTATTTCAAATTTTGTTATACATTGGTGCAAACATTTGCTAATATGGAAATCGCTCTTTGAACAAACGAGCAAATTTAGGGTGACTGGCGCAGTGGTAGCGCATCGGACTCTTAATCCGCTGGCCCTGGGTTCAAATCCCAGGTCACCCATTATCAAAATACAAAAGAGAGATGCAACGCTTCGCGTTGCATCTCTCTTTTGTTAAAAGACAAGAGTGATCGCAATGCGATCGCTCTTCCTCTTTTGGTGATTAGAGAACTACGCCCTTAGGAGCAGGAATAGAAGGTTGTAAATACATGGTCAGGAACTGCAAACCATTATTAGCAAGATAAGGAAGTTTCTGAATCTTCTTCATCCATTCAGGAGCATTAGATTCGTCGATCTTTACTAGCTTGGCATTGTTCTCTTCGCACTTCTTCAGACAAGCCCAGAACTTAGGATTTTCTAAATCCATAATCACAGGGAAAGCCTTCGCAGCATCACGATTGGTTTCACGAAGAACTTCATCGACATACTTTCTAGTATCCATGCCGATGGATTCGTAGAACTCGTTACGCACACAAATATCATTTAGATACATGGTGGCAAATACTGAGAGCAAGAAGAACTTACTCCAAAGGTTAGCTCTGATACCCTTGATATTATTTTGCTCACTGCGAAGAAGCAAGCTACAGAAATCACCGTGGCGGCTCTCATCTTGGCACCAGTTTTCAAAGAAATTGAAAATCGGGTAGATGCGATATTCGGGATGAGCAAGGAAATGTTGGTGAATCTTGATATAGCGCCAGTAGCCAATCTTTTCCGAGAGATAGGTGGCGTAGAAGATAAACTTCGGTGCGAAGTAAACGTATTTCTTGGTTTTGGATAGGGTCGAAAGATCAAGTTGCAGATCAAAGTCTGGCATTGCCTTATTCAAGAAGCCAGCGTGACGCGCCTCATCACGGCTCATCAGGCTAAAAATTTCTGCCATCAGAGGATTCTTGTCTTTAATTTTGACAGCAATTTCCTTGTACAGCAAAAATCCTGAAAACTCAGAGGTGCAAGAGCCTTCAAGAAACACACGGAAATGCTCTCTCACTTTGGGATCGATATGATTCCAATCTTGGTTAAAGTCAGCAGTGCGGACAAAGTGACGACGGTTATAGTCAAATTTAAACTCTTCGAGAATAGCTTCATAATCTGGCGTTAGATCGAAGATATCCATATTTGCCATCGCTTCAAAGTCAGTAGTGTAGAAGCGTGGGGTCAGGATCGATTCGCGTCGGCCAGTCCCGTTAACCTTTTGTTGGTTTGACTGGCTTACATCGGGTTTAGAAGGGGTAGCTACCATATTCTCTGTTTCTTAAATACTGAATAAAGGTGGGGATAAATTGCAGTTTAAATACCTATCTGACTGCCTATTTTACGACTACTGTCTAGTTTATGGGTAGTTATATCTAGAAATAAGGTTTGCTTGTTAAGAAGCGTTAAGCAATTTTTGTTAAAAAATTGCTTAATTCGCGATCGCCGCATCAATTTGCTCCATACTTAGCGATCGCAACAGACTCACCTGAGCCGATGGCGTGGAAATATTCGCAAAATATGCGGTAGTTAGGTATTCGGCATAATCAGATTCTTGAAGCAGATGGGTTTTGAAAAAAGCCACACTCAGCAGCTTGAGATACTCTTGCGAGGCGATCGCACTGGAACCAGCCAAAACGCTACTTACTTCAGGACTGATGCGATCGCTAGAGGTAATAGCCGTCACCGCAGTATGCCCTGCTCGATTGAGCAATATCAAGTAGCGATTTGGTGAAGTCAACCATGTAAATGGCACAATCTGCTCAGAGACCGCAGGCGCAAAGGTGTCATCAGAACTGCCAACGATCGTGATCGGTGCAGTAATTTTGCTCAATGCAGGCTTACCCAAAACATGACTAGTTACAGGATTAACCGCGATCGCTGATTTTATACGCGCATCACCTAATTTGTAGGTTTGGTTTGGCAAGCCTAGTGCTACGCATTGCAATAACAGTGAGGCATTCCACTTATATTTACCTTGACAGGCTTCTGTCAAATCCGCAAACTGGATCTGAGCATCACTGACTAGCGCCAGCGCCGCATATCCCCCAAAAGAATGTCCAACCATACCCACATTTTGCCAGTTGATATTGGCGCTATTAGGATTACCTGTCTGTGGTGACTTCTCTAGATAATTCAGCACCGCCGTAATATCATTGGGGCGCTCAATGAAGCTTTCTGGTGGGGCAATCTCGCTAGCAGCCCCAATAATCAATTTATCTAACTGCTCCTCGCTGCTATTGGGGGAAACGGTCAGCACTACTGCAAACCCATAGGATGCTAAGTGTTCGGCAAGATAGAGCAATGGTTCGCGATTAGAGATCAGTCCTGGATAGATGACGATCGCAGGGATGGGCGCAGATTTAGCATTGGCAACCTTTGGGATAAACAAATAAAAGGGAATTTCATACCGATTATCTATGGCTGGCGCTTTGAGACTATAGCGCTCCCATGTCAATCCACCTTTATTTCGCAAATCAGCTAACTCTATTGGTGAAGGCGTTGGTGTTGCTCCTGATTGCCCAGCTTGTTTAATAGCCTCATCGTTGACCATCTGCACAACTTTTTGCGTATCTTGCAGTAGGTCGCTCAACTCGCCAACGGTTTGCAAACCTTCTTGAATATCGAAATAAATATCTGATGTGGGGAATTTGCGGAGGAAATTAAGCAAAGTTAAACCGTTCTCTTTGTCGGCTGTTGCCAAAACAGCCGCCGCACGGATAGCGCGATTACCCGATAGCATCGGGCCAGTTTTAATAAACTCACCTAAGATATCTAACGATCTTTCTCCTTGAGATGTGTAGAGAAATCTTGATAGTAAAGTTATCGGAACATCGGCTCGCTCTGTCAAAATGCGCCGAAAGGTTGCCATATCTGTTGCAGAAATATATCGCGAAGCCATATCAAGTGCGCCACGCAATTCACCCGTTTTAGAAAACTCTTCCAAGTCATCCACAGATACCGAAACTTCAAAAATATTAAATCGGAAATTGACAGTTTCAGCAGCTTCACTAGGCTGAGCGATCGCTACTCCACTAATTGCACTCAGCAAAAATATCAAAGTGGCAGATCGGGTAATCAATCGGCGTGAAATATTGGCGATCGAGGCTGTGAGATATTTCATCATATGTAGCTTTATCTGGGAGATCTCCCCTAGAAGCTAACACAACATTCACTAATTAACTTCAATTCGACGAACGCGCAAAATGGTAAAAATCGCAGAGCGATTTTTACCATTTTGCGCCATTTGCGCCGCGCTTCGCGCGGCGCAAATGGCTATATCAAATTCACGTCAAATTAAAACCCAAAAGTTAAGTGGCGGCGCTTTGCGCCGCCACTTAACTTTTGGGTTTTAGTCCCTAAATAAAACCTTCACGATACATAAAACAATACAAATGTTAATATTCATCAATTTTGCCCCAATCACTCTAGTGGCAATGCTAACATCCAAAATAGTTAAACCCCGATTAAATAAAGCTTTAGGAGCGTATTTTGACATTACGAGTTGCTGTTGTAGGCGGCGGGCCTGCGGGTTCATGTGCGGCTGAAACACTTGCCAAAGCAGGAATTGAGACCTATATATTTGAGCGTAAACTGGACAACGCCAAACCCTGCGGTGGAGCAATTCCTCTATGTATGGTTTCTGAATTTGATTTGCCTGACGAAATTATCGATCGCCGCGTCCGCAACATGAAAATGATCTCTCCCAGCAATGTGGAAGTAGACATTAAATTAGACAATCCCGATGAATATATCGGTATGTGTCGCCGCGAAGTTTTAGATGCGTTTTTACGGGAACGCGCTGCCAAGCTTGGTGCAAATTTGATCAATGGTCGCATTCTTGACATTAAGATCACTGAAAATGGCAAGAAGCCTTATGTTCTTAGCTATTCAGACTTTGCTGAAGGTGGCAACGAAGGGATCATGCGTACTCTTGAGGTCGATCTGATTGTCGGTGCTGACGGTGCTAACTCAGTTGTTGCCAAAGCAATGGATGCTGGCGACTATAACTATGCGATCGCCTTCCAAGAGCGCATTCGCATTTCTCCAGAAAAAATGGAGTATTACAAAGATTTAGCTGAGATGTATGTTGGCGATGATGTTTCGCCCGACTTCTACGCATGGGTATTCCCTAAATACGATCACGTTGCCGTTGGTACTGGCACGATGCACAAAAACCAACGCTTGATCAAGAAGCTCCAAGCAGGCATCCGCGCCCGTGCGTTGCCCAGAATCGAAGGTGGCGAAGTGATTAAGGTGGAAGCTCACCCAATTCCTGAGCATCCAAGACCTCGCCGTGTTGTTGGTCGGATTGCCCTAGTTGGTGATGCGGCGGGCTATGTCACTAAGTCTAGTGGCGAAGGTATTTACTTTGCTGCGAAGTCTGGTCGCATGTGTGCCGAAGCGATCGTGGAGTTTGCGGAAGCAGGTAAACGCATCCCCACTGAAGCTGATCTCAAGGTTTACATCAAGCGTTGGGATAAGCAGTATGGCTTGACCTACAAGGTTCTCGACATTCTCCAGAATGTGTTTTACGCCACCAACGCCACTCGCGAAGCCTTTGTGGAAATGTGCGCCGATAAGGATGTACAGAAGCTCACCTTTGACAGCTATCTCTACAAAACCGTTGTGCCTGCTAATCCTTTCACTCAGTTGAAGATTACTGCTAAGACAATCGGTAGTTTGCTGAGAGGCAATGCTCTAGCACCTTAATCAAAAAGGAGCGCGTAACGCGCTCCTTTTTTTTCTTGTTAGAACTGATGTTACGTGGATAGAATTCCTACGATCATCTAAGTCTAGGGCTGGCACGGGGGCACAGCCCCTACAAAAATCTAAATTATTGGAGTAGGGGCAATCCCCCCGTGGTTGCCCTGTCGTGCTAGCAACAAGAGATTCATCATCTGAGTTCCACGTAACATTAGTTAGAATTTAAAAAGAGCACTTCAAAATATCACAAAAAAATGGCTCAGCTAACCATTGAAATTCCCGACGAATTAGCCCAAAGGCTAGCCCCATACAAAAATCAAATCTCAGAAATTTTCGCTAATCTAGTCAATACATCATCACTCCTCGAAAAGTCTACAGAAATACTTGATGTATCTAGTACTCCCTCACCCACAGAATTACCAACTTATTTGGAGATTATTGATTTTTTAGTCAATCGCCCTACATCAGAACAGATTGCTAACTTCAAAGTTTCTGAGCGATCGCAAGAGCGGTTGCGCGAATTACTTCAAAAAAATCGTGATCTAAACCTTATTTCGTCAGAAGTAGCAGAACTAAATCTTTACGAACAACTTGATACTCTCATGACAATGATGAAGGTGAGAGCTTACGCTTCTATAAAATCCTCAAAGACTAGTAGCTCCCATCCAGAATGACTGTCTATATTTCCACACCTAGCAGACAGGTTATATTATCGGCTTTCGGCTTAATTGATTAGCCATAATCATGAGAAAATCAGGTTAAATCGTGAGATGTAAATATGGGGCTAGCTTACATAATTGCGATCGCTGTTGCGTCACCTACTGCATTCAGATTGGTGGTTTGAAATTCAGAGAGATTTTAGGTTATTCTGAGGCTTAACTAACTGCTAGATTTTTACCTATGAATATCAAGCTAGATTTGCCAAGTCCATTAGAGCATGAGCTATCTATAGAAGCTTCAAGGCTTAATGTGTCTTTTCGAATTATATTCTCAAGGTCTTGACGTTGAGACGAGATTGGCTGGTTTTGGAGGAGATAGAAGATGCTGAAGATGTTGCCGATGCCGAAATGGCTTTACAGGAAGATGGATTTATCCCTTTGGCTGAGGTTAAAAGGGAGTTAGGGCTTAGTTAGAAAAAAGTTGGTTATCGTCGGGATGTGTATCGCTAAGTTGTTGCATTTTAAGATTATTCAAAAGCAGCAACTTAGCAATATTAGCGTTTTTACTTTTTGTTTGAAGATGGGCGATCGCTTAAAATGACGCGAAATAGAAAAGCTAGCGCAACAATAATCCAGAATGTCGGATCGTTCACAAAGGCAGGATTGCTGCTTGCTTGTGGGTTGTTATTGGTTTGGGCGATCGCTTGAGTCGTGACTTGTTGTTGAACTGACATAATGTTTGCTCCGAATTAACAATGCAATCACTATGAAATATGGCTGCTTGAATGACTTTGCATGATTTGTCTGACTTGCGTGAGTTTGTATCGAAAAATAAACTTAAAAAAGCAGAGATTAAGATCCCCGACTTTTTATTTAAACCCGCAGATTCCCATTGATAGCGTAGAAAAAGTCGGGGATCTGAGCTTTTAGAGATTGCCTGTGCTTACCTAATTTTTGTTTTTCGTAGTCAAATTTTTGCGTGACTTTGAAAAATGCCAAAATAGTTTTTAGATGGTTGAGGTTTAGTAATGTCAAGATCGCTAAGGGCTTCTGATGAGGGTATTAAACAGATTAGAAAAGCAATGAAGCAAGGCGGTTGGACTCAAACGGCTCTTGTTGATTCACTTAAGGCGTTTAAAAGATCGGTCATTACAAATTTGCTGGGAGGAAAACCAATTGATCGGACAAATTTTGAGGAGTTGTGCAGATTTCTCGAATTGGATTGGCGAGATATACGAGGAGATGATGTTGTTACTGATGATCTTGCATCGATAGTCAAACATGTAAGGCAAAAAATCGCAGATGTTTTGATAGAGCGATGTGGGACGATGCGCGTGTTAGACATGACGCAATCTGTCGATCTCGATCAGATTTACACCGATGTGAACATTCTTGAAAAGGTTTCTAGCAAAAATCGTGTAAAGCCTAACGAAGTTTTACCAAATAACAAAGAAGATTTTGATCGCTGGATGATGGGAAAAATCAAGGAGCGTATTGCTGGATTAGAGGCTGTTGAAACCCATAGAAAGCTGATGGTGTTAGGAAAACCGGGATCGGGGAAAACTACATTTTTGAAATATTTAGCGATATCTTGCCTCAATGGAAAGTTTCATAGTGAACTTGTACCAATTTTTATAACTCTTAAGACTTATTCCAAAACTAAGGGTTCTCCATCATTAGAGGAATATATTTTAGATGAATTACACCATCTCAAAGTTACAAAGGAAGAAGCAGAACTCTTGCTAGACAATGGGAAAGCTTTAATCTTGTTGGATGGTTTGGATGAAGTTAAGGATGAGCATGATGACCGAGTGAGGCAAGATATTGAAACCTTTTCGATACGTCGGCTCAAAAATCGGTTTGCAATCACCTGTCGGATTGCCGCAGAAGGTGAGGCATTTAAGAGGTTTACCGATGTGGAGGTTGCTGATTTTGATGATAAGCAGATTGAGATATTTATAAATAAATGGTTTGCGGGAAAAGATCAAACAAATGTAAAAATTTTGTTAGAAAAGCTAAATAATAATCAATCCGTAAAAGAATTGGCAAAAATGCCTCTATTACTGACGCTGATATGCTTTTTATTTGAAAATTGTAACGATTTACCTGCAAAACGGTCAGATCTCTATAAGGAAGGATTAGAGGTACTGATGAAAAAGTGGGGAGCTAAGCGTAAAGTTGAACGAGATCACATTTATCAGAATCTTTCCCTCCAAAGCAAACAGGATATGCTAGGTCAGATTGCTTTGAGAGGATTTGAGAATGATGAGTATGTCTTTCAAAAAGAGGATTTACAAAGACAAATTGAATGTATTTGCAACTTATCTAATTCGGATGATAGTGAAGATATGCTAAAGACGATCGAGTATCATCATGGCTTGTTAGTGGAACGAGCAAAAAATATTTATTCTTTTTCTCATCTTACTTTTCAGGAATACTTTACGGCGCGAGAAATTGAAAGAGAAAGGCATTTTGAAACGTTGATGCAGAATATTTCTAATCCAAGATGGAAAGAAGTTTTTTATCTGACTGCGGAAATGTTGAGGCGCTCGGATGATTCAGATATCTTTGTGAAGATAATGAAGCAGTGTATTGATAATACATTGATATATGATGGAAATTTACAGGCTTTTTTGACTTGGGTGGAGCAAAAAACAAACTCTGTACAATGCAAGTATAACAATGTTGCTGTACGAGCATTTTACTCTAGTGTTGCCTTCAGAGTTATTCGTCGCAGCACTCAGAAAACGTCACTAATTGCCTTAATGTTTGGACTTGATAATTCCTCATCTAAAGGTAATCTCGATAATTCTCTTGAACTAGACTACGCTCTTGCTCACGTTCTTAATCTTTCTCAATTTCCAGACTACATTGAATATAGATCTGATGATTTCTCTTTGACTAAGACTATAGATTATGCCTATGAACTTAGCGATCATGTGTTGCAACAAGTACTAAAAAATGATAGTCCTCACCCTGATGAAGACTTCAGACAGTTTTGTAATTGGTGGAAAACAAATTACGAACAATGGACAAAAGAATTGCGTCAAGTATGTATCGATCACCGCAATATCGGTCATGATTGGCAATTTACTAAAGAGCAAATAAAACTTCTTAATCAATATTACGAAGCCAATCTCCTCCTTGTCGAGTGCATGAACCGTAGCAACATAAGCGAACAAATCCGAGAAGAAATCGAATCGACTCTCTTACTGCCAATCTCGTCGATACCTAACGCTGAGCTATAGATCTCTTCAATGCAACTTACAGCAATTATCAGTAATTCAATAGTTTTCTTAGCTTTTTAACAAAACACTCTGGATAGAAGACTTTGTTTGAGCGATCGCGCTGTTGATGTGGTGATATGCGATCTCTGATGACCTACATCAAATCTGTTAAGAAATTTCCTAGATAAATGAGATAAAATAGACGGGACTAAGCCCGTTTTGCATAATATTAAACTGAAGCAAGTAATTCAGTTGAGGGTAAATCACCATGACTCTTAAAGAACTAATCTACGCCGAAATTAACAAAATCGAAGAAGACAACCTTGATGAGCTATACCAATTCGTCAAACAACTTGCGATCGCCAAATCCACAGCCAAACCCAAAACAGGCATCTTAAACAAACTCAAACGCATCAAAATTCAAGCCCCAGTTGACTTTGCCGCGAACATTGACCAGTACATGAATGGAGAAAAGAACCTTGACAATATTCATTGATACTTCTTTCATCATTGCCCTCATCAACGAACGCGATCAATATCACACCCAAGCCCTAGATTTAAGCGATCGCTATATTGAGCAACCTGTAGCCATCACCGATGCAGTCCTTCTCGAAATTGCCAACTCTCTAGCCCGTAGATACAAAAATGAAGCAATTGAAGTAATCGAACAATTTCTTGATTCAGAAGATGTTGAAGTTATCCGCCTCACCCCTGAAATATTTGACCGTGCCTTTGAGCTATACAAAACCCGCCCAGATAAAGAATGGGGTTTAGTAGATTGCGTCTCATTTATCGTCATGCAAGATCGTCATATTCAAGAAGTTCTCACCTTCGATCAACATTTTGCCCAAGCAGGATTCCGAATCCTTTGAAGCGATCGCACTGTAGCTGTGCTGATAGGCGATCGCCATAAGCGATAATCAATTAATTACCTTCCCCTTATTTCTCGCGTACCTAGTCGCACTCCTCCTCTGGCGCTTATCAAGGAAAAAGATAAATGGAAAAATTGGAGGTAAATTATGGGGTGTTGCACATATTCATAGCGATCTAACACGATCTAAAAAGACTAAAGTTACCCCAAAATTTTTCATCATCCCCAAAAATCGTAAGCTAAAATAGCAGCAAACCCTTATCTCTACTTGACCATGAACGAGTTAAAAATCCTTACCGAATACCCCGATCGCGCAATTGTGATTCTCCAAAAAACAATCCGTGCCGAAATCCTGCGAATGGAACAAGGTAAAAAACAGATAGAACAAAAATTAAAAACATTCGAGCAGAAATATCAAATCTCCTCCAGTGAATTTATCACCTCTTGGACAGCAGAGAAGCTAGAAGGTAAAGACTTAGAATATATTGAATGGTTTGGCGAATATCGCTGTTTAGAAAATATTACTCAAGACTTACAGATTCTCCTAAGCTTACAAAACATCAGTCAAAATGGCAGTATTTAGATATTTTCAAGACTTAGTCCTTGTAGATATTCTGATAGGCGATCGCAGGTAAAATAAAATTGTGATTATCCTCAAAAGGTAAAAACCATGCTAGAAGCAACTGTTCTCGATAATCAAGAGCTTTCTCAGCTAATCCAACAGGCAACATCTAAACGCGAAGCCATAACTCTAGAATCCAAATGCCTTTAGGAGTGGTTTGAGTCATAGTTTTACTTTCTATCGCAACGCAAAAGATATCTAGGAAAAATCAAAACCAAAAAGATGAGTGGCGGCGCGAAGCGCCGCCACTCATCTTTTTGGTTTTATGTCCTAAGCAAAATTTACATTGCTATAAATTGCGGCTAAATGCTTTATTTCACGATCTCGTTGCGATCGCTATCTTGCCAAGGTGTTTCCGCAAAACTAGCAGTTGGTAATTTGGGTAAACCCCATTTAGCAACTAAAGCCTGTAATACGCGATCCTGAGATCGGTGAAAAGCATCAATATCCCCTTCACCACGATTGACGATCGCAAACCAAATTGCACCATGGGCTTGAGTTTGGACGATCCCTGCCAAGCTGCTGACATCAGAAAGCGTCCCCGTTTTGACAATCGAGCCTTTTGGCATTCTCCGTCCCTCGATCGTACCGCAATCACAATCACTGACTGGGAAAAGATCGGCAAGGGTTAACCCCTCAACTTGAGCGCGGTTATGAATTGCCATCAAGATCGCCACGGACGCACGAGGGGAAATTTGGTTGCCCTGTCCTAAGCCTGAGCCATTAATTAATCTGATTTCGGAAATGGGAATCCCTGTCGCATTAGCTGCGATCGCCGCAACTTGTCTCCCTCCTCCCATTTGGACGGCAAGGGTTTCTGACATCTCATTATTGCTAAAGGTATTCATCCGCTTCAGGATTTGCCAAAGGGGTAAAGACGCATGACGGATCAGCAATTTGCGGGTAGAAACATTATCTACAGCAAGATTTGGCACAATCCGCACATTCCCCAAAATCACTAGCTGTGGTTTGGGCGTTCCCACGGGCATCG
Organism: Pseudanabaena sp. CCNP1317; assembly: GCF_034931345.1. Lineage (NCBI taxonomy): Bacteria > Bacillati > Cyanobacteriota > Cyanophyceae > Pseudanabaenales > Pseudanabaenaceae > Pseudanabaena > Pseudanabaena sp. CCNP1317. Next base: position 102,545 of record NZ_JAYGIF010000006.1, read on the forward strand.
TCGCATATTGCTTGGCAACTTCACCCTGCCATCGGCTACTATCAAAGGCGAGACGGAGAAAGTTTGCCGATTCTTGTCGGTCAGGCTCGAAATTCATCGAAAATCGACCTGTAATAATCAGATTGCCCTGAATGCGTTTAATGCCTAATTGATTAAGTTTATTGCCAAGGGCGATCGCCTCTTCCCAAACAAACAATGGATCGCCACTGCCTTCAACTATCAGATCGCCTCTGAGGGTATCACCTGTCAGTTGACCTGTAATACTGATATTCGTAATAAACCGATGGTTTGATCCCCAAGTTTGCAATGCTGCCAAGGTCGTGGCATTTTTGGTGAGCGACGCTGAGGGCAATGGGCGGCTCGATAAACGACCTGAGGCGATCGCCCCATCATGGGACTGAATCCAAACGCCTTGATCGGGATTAGTTAGCCCTGCTTGTTTGAGATCGTTGAGCATTGTCGCGATCGCTTGCTTCGCAACGGGATCGGACTGATTATTGGCAATCTCTTCAGAGGCTAGGACTGGACGAGTGGCATAGCTCATCACCGATCTGGGTACGGCGGCAACTTCACGACCATCGAGAACTTGGGTTGAAACCGATAACAGCAAAGCACCAACGAGACTCCACGTAGTCATAAAGAAACCCGCAATTAGAATGATTGTGCTTATGTTGGCTTTGCCAATATAAGCACAATCATTCTAGTGCAGCAATTCTCATTATAAAAATCGATTTATTGTTTCCAGCGCCTTTGGCGCTAGAAACAATAAATCGATTTTTGAAAACCCACCTTCGGTGGGTTTTCAAAAATCGATTTTGGGGAATTTAGTCAAACATGGCGCTTTCGAGTTGCTGTAAAGCAATTTCTAGATCGTCATTGATAATTGTGATATCAAACTCATGGGCTGCGGCGACTTCTAACTTGGCATGGCGCAAGCGTTTGATAATCTGTTCATCACTATCAGTACTGCGATCGCGCAAACGATTTTCTAGTACTTCCATCGAAGGTGGGGCAATGAAAATTCGTTTGGCACTGGGGAAAGATTGCGCTACTTGTCGCGCTCCTTCCAGTTCGATTTCCAACAGAACGATTTGCCCTAAGGCGATCGCCTGATCAATCGGTTTGCGTGGCGTGCCATAGAGATTTCCCGCATATTCAGCCCATTCTAGAAATTCACCTGTATCGCGCTTCTGTTCAAATTCAGCCCGATCCCAAAAGAAATATTCGCGACCATGCTCTTCACCAGTACGGGGCGATCGAGTAGTTGCTGATATTGAAAAGAGAATGCGATCGGGATAGCGTTCAAGGAGTTTCTGTAAGAGAGTGCCTTTACCGACACCACTTGGTCCCGTAACAACAATTAATTTGCCTACGCTTAAGTTATCTTCGCTCAACGTTTCGTAGTTCTCTCTAGAGATAGAGTTAATAGTAATTGGCGCTTTCATCAAATTCACATTATATCTGATGTTACGTGGAACTCAGATGATGAATCTGCTGCCGCCAGCTAAGCAGGGCAACCACGGGGGGATTGCCCCTACCTGAATAATTAATATTTCGTAGGGGCTATGCCCCCGTGCCAGCCCTAGACTTCCGCTATCTAAGGAATTCCTTCCACGTAACATTAGTTATATGTAAAAATCCCTGCAAAGCAAAGATTTTTATAACGCTTTGCGCTCAAACCCAAACCAAGAGAATTTTTGAAAGTGTTGCTTCGCAACACTTTCAAAAATTCTCTTGTGGTTCGTTGGATCGATAATTGATGTAAGTTGGTTTAATCTGTAGCGCCTTCTTTACTGATGACAAAACGATTAGCGACGGTTTCAGGTTGAATTGCAGATAGAACTACATGGCTAGAGTCGGTGACAATTACCGCTCTTGTGCGTCTACCATAGGTAGCATCAACTAACTTACCATGCTCACGGGCATCACTAATGATACGCTTGATAGGAGCAGATTCAGGGCTAACGATCGCTACAACTCGGTTTGCCGAAACAATATTACCAAAGCCGATGTTGATGAGCTTAATGTCCATAATTTTATCGATCTAAAATCGATTTAGAGGTGGTGTAGCTTCATTTTTGAAAGTATTATCGCATTATCCAAGAAAAATCAATTAGATCCGATATATTTTGTCATGTATGATGAAATTTATCTTAATTAAGCAGATATACTTATAAGCTTCTTACTTTCATGTTTTATCCCAAAACACAAAATGGAATAGCCATTTTGTGTTTTGAAAACCCTTATTGAGTTTGGTTTTTAATTCATAAATATGTGTCTTATGCGTCAGTTTACAGAGTATGCCGTTAGTTAGCTCAGTATGAAAATCCGTAAAATTAATAACCATGAGCGTCTGGAAATTCTCAAGGGGGATTTGTATGCCTATTCACGCTGGACTAATCAAGATTTGCCCCGATCGCATTTGACGGCGATCAATCCTGAAGAGGTCTTAGCGGCGGAAATTGATGGCAAAATTGTGGCGGCGTTGCAATGTTTTAGCTTTCAGCAGTCGGTGCGCGGCAGTCTCAAGGCGATGGGCGGCATCGGTGGTGTATGGACATATCCTGAATATCGCAATCAAGGCTGTGTCAAGGCTCTGATCAAAAGTGCCTTTTTAGAAATGCGGATGCAAGGGATCTGCGTAAGTATGCTTACGCCCTTTAAAGAAAGTTTTTATGAATCACTGGGCTATGCGATCGCCAATGCCATCAACGAAGTAAATATTCCTGTTGCGTCTTTATCGAAATATTTGAAACTGTCGAATGCCGCTAACCTAACCTGCGATCGCCTTGCCGCTACAGAAGCAAAGGATATTTTGTCAAATTTTCTCTACGAAAATCTGCGATCGCAAACACTTCTACCCCATAGTCATGGTCTGGCGATTACCAATTTTACCTACGATCAATGGTGGCATTTACATCGCCAGAAACTCTGTGTAGTAATCAAACGCGATCGCCAACCCGTAGCCATAGCGCTCTATGCGATCGATAGCAGTGGCAATTTGCCAATGCGCGATCGCCAGATTGAAATTTCGTCAATATTTTGGACAGATATCGAATCACGCGATCGCCTATTAAACTTCTTTGCTAGTCATCGCGATCAGATTCATAGCTTGAAAATGCCATTGCCATTAGGTGCAAATCTGCATACATGGCTCAGCAATGCAGGACGGTTAGAGTCAACTATGACCGATCCTTGGATGGTGAGAGCGATCGATATTGTTGGCGCTCTGCATGGTTTACCGATTACCTGCGAGCCATTTACCTTTGCCCTCAGCGATCCCTATTGCAATTGGAATGATGGTGTTTTTGGAGTGAATGGCGATCGCGGTCAGCTTACCGTTAAACGCTATGGCAATGGTGATATGGCGAATCTGGCGATCGATTTTCAAGCAACGATCGCAGGTATTTCCGCTTTGATTTATGGTACTCAGGCGATCGGTGAACTTGTACATAAACAATGGATTACGCAAATCACACCAGAAACCTGCGAGCGATTAGAAAAATGCTTTACACCATGTCTGATTTATAATCCTTTTAAGTTCTAACCATACCCAAGCAAATATCTAAGGATATTTGCTTGGGTAAACAGCAAAAGCATGAAAGAAAAACTCACTCGCAGCCAAGAACGAGTGCTACATCTCCTCCAACATCGCGATCGCGCCATATCCGCGCAGGATATTCATTCGGAGTTACGTAATAGTGAAAACAGTATGGGTCTTGCTACGGTTTATCGATCCCTAGATACACTTAAACTACAAGGCTTAATCAAGGCGCTGACCTTACCCAATGGCGAAACTGTTTACAGTGTTACTCCCGCCGACAAGCACCATCTCAATTGTCTCAATTGTGGTAAGTCTTTACCCATTGACTGTTGCCCCATCCACGATCTGGGTAATCAACTCGCCAAAAAGCATACTTTTCAAATCTACTATCACACCCTTGAATTTTTTGGGTTATGTAGTGAATGTCAACAGGGAACAGATTAGATGTTATGTCTCACAAAAAGATTCAAAGTGGAAATAGTTGGCAAAAAGTCATATTAGGGCTGGGACATTTTCGCGCAGTATTAGCCATCACTTTGTTTTCCATTGTGTTGTCGGTAGTGATCACTTTCGGAATGATGACACTGTTGTGGTGGGAGGGACTGGATGTACTATTCAGATCATTGCAGGTTGCTGTCATTGTTCCCGCAGTTGTTGCGCCATTAGCAAGTAACTTTGTTGTAAAACTGTTATTTGAGCTTGAGGATCTACAAAAACAACTTAGAGAAATGGTTAACTGCGATCCCTTAACGAAGGTACATAGTCGTCGCTATATTATGGATTGTCTGGAAATTGAATCAACAAGAGCCTTGCGCTCAAATGAGCCAATGTCGTTGATGATGATTGATGCTGATAATTTTAAGTCGATTAATGATTGTTATGGACATGCAACTGGCGATATCGTTCTCCAAGAGATTGCTCAAAAATGTAAATCTACCCTGCGCCCCTATGATGTAATAGCCCGTTTCGGTGGTGAGGAATTTGTGGTACTTTTGCCAAACACGACCTTGCTAGAAGCCTATGATATTGCTGAGCGTATTCGTGAGAATGTGGCTGGGCAGCTTATTGAATCAACTGATGGAACACTGATTAGAGTCACGATTAGTATAGGTATTAGCCTTTTTACACCGCCAGATCTAAGGTGCATGAACTTACTATCCTACGCAGATCGAGGATTGTATAAGGCTAAGCATAATGGTCGTAATCAATGTGCGATCGCAGAAGACTCAGACTAGTAGCATCTCTAAGCAAATCATAAAATCAATAAATATCATGATCAGAGTACTTATCCCCCTTTTTGAAGGCTTTGAAGAAATCGAAGCGGTTACGGTTATCGATGTATTGCGTCGTGGGGAGATTGAGGTAGTTACGGCTGGCTTAGTAACGACAACGGTGATGGGTGCTCATGCGATCGCCATCATTGCCGATACACTTCTAGAGCAAGTCGATGCGAGTCAATTTGATGCGATCGTCCTCGCTGGTGGTGCAGGAACGTTTCGGCTGAGAGAAGATCCACGCATTGCCAAAATATTAATCGACTATGCTGCTGCCAATAAATTAGTCGCCGCTATCTGCGCTGCGCCCACTGTTCTGTCCGCCGCAGGATTACTCAAAGATAAACGCGCCACATCCTATCCATCGGTCAAAGATGAGATGCAAGTTGCGGAATATTTGACAATTCCTGTGGTCGTTGATGGCAATGTGGTGACCAGTCGGGGTGCGGGGACAGCAATGGCTTTTGCGCTGAAGTTAGTTGAGATTTTGCAAGGTGAGGCGATCGCTAATCAACTTGCCACAGACATGATCGTTTAGTAATCAATAGGTTTTCAGGGTTTCAGCTTCTGTAGGTTTAATTTGTCCTAAGCATTATGGCGATCGCTATAGATCTGATAAAGCTATTAGAGTTAGGCTTAACTAATCCTGACTCTAATTGAAATTAAGACTTTTATCGGTACTAATGCTAAAGAAGTTTCAAGGGCTTAAATCTCTATTTCCCAAATACCAAATGCCGAATCAATTGCCGAAGTTGACAGGATTAAAATTGTCGAGATTTCGGTCGGCATTTGTCAGCAGCGCAATTATTTTGGGGATGCTCTATGGAGTCAGGCAACTTGGGGGACTGCAACAATTGGAGCTACTGGTTTTTGACCAAATGATGCGATCGCGTCCAGACAAAGTAGCCGATCCGAGATTGTTACTGGTCACGATCACCGAAAGCGACATCAAACAATACAAATGGCCATTAACCGATCGCCTTGTCGCACAGACTTTATCAGAGCTAAATCGACATCAACCCGCCGCGATCGCTGTCGATCTAAATCTTCAGCGCAATATTCCCATTGAGCCAGAACGTAGCGAACTAATAGCTCAATTGCGTCGCCCCAATGTGATTGCCGCAGTTAGCAGTGGCAACAATCAGAATGAGCGCATCGATCCACCCGTTGAGTTACCCAAAGAACAGGTCGGCTTAGTCGATCTACCTGCCGACCCTGATGGATTTATGCGGCGTGTATTGCTATTTACCAATCGCGCTTCTTTATCGATTCAACTGCTCAATGCTTATTTGCGAGCAGACTGTCCCCGCGATCGCCCCCAGCGCCAAGATTTAGTTTGTCAAAATCTCAAGCCATCTTTTAATTCCCAAAAAGAATATCAATTAGGAGAAGTGACATTTCCGCTTCTCAAGTCAGATTCTGGAGCTTACCAAACGATTAATAGTGGCGGCTATCAGATTCTGATTAACTATCGTGGTTCTTCCCAATCATTGCAGCGAGTGACTCTCTCTCAAGTTCTGCAAAAGGAAGTAAATCCTGATTTGATTAAAGGGAAAATTGTGCTGATTGGTGTAAGTGCGCCCAGCCTCAAGGATGTCTTTTTAACGCCTTATAGTTCGACAGCTAAGGGAACTGTGAGAATGGCAGGAGTGGAAATTCAAGCTCACATTACCAGTCAGTTGCTTGGTGCAGTGCTAGATGGCGATCGCCTGTTTTGGTTTTGGGCAGAGTGGCAAGAGCTTTTATGGATTTTAATTTGGGCGATCGCAGGGATTAGCTTAACTTGGAACATTCGCAAACCGCTTATTTTAATCCTCAGCGAACTTCTATTTCTAGTAATCTTGTTAGGATTTAGCTATATTCTATTTCTGCAACAGGGTTGGATTCCTGTGGTAGCGCCTGCATTGGCTCTTGGATTAGCGAGTATTACCACATTGATTGATCGCCAATCTCAGCTTCAACAACAGCAACAGATGATGATGCGGCTATTGGGGCAACAGACTTCACCAGAGATTGCCAATGCCCTTTGGGAAGGACGCGATCGCCTGTTGCAGTCTGGTCGATTACCTTGGCAAAATGTGACCGCAACAGTTCTATTTACGGACATTAAGAGTTTCAGTACGATTGTGGAAGGAGAATCCCCAGAACGGGTGATGGGTTGGCTCAATGAATATCTGACGGTAATGGCGGATGTGGTGCAGTCGCATCAGGGCGTGGTGAATAAGTTTATTGGCGATAGTGTGATGGCGGTGTTTGGTGTGCCGATCGCCCTTCAGCAACAGGCGGAGATTGCCACGGATGCGAGGCGATCGGTGGCTTGTGCCTTGGCAATGCGATCGGCGCTAAGGTCATTAAATCAGAATTTTGAGCAGAGAGGATTACCCAAAATTGAGATGCGGGTGGGCATTTTTACGGGGGCGGTGATGGTGGGAAGTCTGGGTGGTAAGAGTCGTTTGGAATATGGGGTAATTGGCGATACGGTGAATATTGCGTCACGGTTGGAGTCCTGTGAGAAGGAACGTCAAGATGAAGACTGTCGCATTTTAATCGCGCAGGAGACGCTGGATTATTTGGAGAATCTTTATGAGGTAGAAAGTTGGGGAGCAATATTTTTAAAGGGAAGGGCGCAGTCAGTGGAGGTGTATCGCGTAATTGGTCACAGATAGGGGTTGTGGCGAAAATTGTATTTCATCGTAAAATCTTGTAAATTACATCGCTTGTTTGTGCTGGATTACACCCCATAAATTCATGAAAATTCTTAGTCAGACTAGGTTTCTTAGGACAATGGTATTGATGGCTTGTGCGATCGCGGCAATGCCAAGCCAGTCAATCACAGCACAAACTATCCCCACTTACGATCCACCGCCACCAACTGATCCGACCATACGCGGCGGCGGTAATTGTTCTACGTTTGTGCCTGAGTTGTTGTCGCCTTTGTCCAAGAAAGCGATCACTATGGCTGTCTATCCGACATTTTTGTTTCTTGTGCCAACCACAACAGCGCGTCAGGTGCAGTTTTCCATTCGCGATCGTAGCAAGTCAATTTATCGCCAGACTTTTAGTTTGTCAGGTCAGGCAGGGATTTTGCGCGTGGCATTACCAAATGCACCTATCATCAAAGAGCTTTCTACGGAGAAAAGTTACAAGTGGGAATTCAGTATCATTTGCGATCCTGTAAATCGCCACTTTGATGATTTTGTGGTGGGTGATTTGCAAAGGGTGGCGCTGGTTGAAGCGAAGTCTCAATCGCAATTAGCTTTGTGGGAGCGCTATCGAGCGTTTGAATATGATGCTTTGATGGTCTTAGATTTGTTGCGCCGAAGTAACCCCAAGGATCGCCTAATTCAGTCTGAATGGGAGTCGTGGTTAATGCGCTACAAGTTCGGAGACTTGAAGGAATTGCCAGCGATTAAATGAAGTCATAATAATCATGATCGACAATATCTGTAAGTTCTTAGCCGAAACCTTCCCCACTGATTTTGCCAGTTGGCTTTTAGGGGAAGCGATCGCCCTGACCACCCTCAAACCCTCTGAACTCTCGATTGAGCCGATTCGCGCTGACTCGGTAATATTCCTCCAGTCATCAAAAATTATTCTCCACATTGAGTTTCAGACAGAGGCAAATAAAAATATTCCTTTCCGTATGGCAGATTATCGACTGCGGCTGTATCGGCAATTTGCAGACACAGAGATATATCAAGTCGTCATTTACCTCACTCCCAGCCAATCGCCCTTCGTATATGAAAATACGTTTAATGCTGGGGAGCTAAATCATAAATTTAATGTGATTAGACTCTGGGAACAGCCCACGGAGATATTTCAAAAATATCGAGGATTATTACCATTTGCAACGCTGTCACAAACGGACAACCCTGAAGAAACGTTAAGACAAGTTGCCAAGCAAATCGAAAATATTGCCGATAAGCGGGTGCAAAGTAACGTAGCTGCATCGACCGCTATAATATCAGGCATAGCCCTGAACCAAGAAATCATCCAAAGATTACTAAGGAGCGAAATCATGAAAGAATCAGTTATCTATCAAGCAATTTTGCGGGAAGGCAAGGCTGAAGGTATTGCTGAAGGTATTGCTGAAGGCATCGCAGAAGGTAAGGCTAAAGGCATTGCTGAAACTACTAATCAACTTGCTTTAAATATGCTGAAGTCTAATATTGCTATAGATTTGGTTGTGCAAATTACTGGATTAAGTCTAAAGCAAGTGCAAAAGTTGCAAAAAACTAGCACTAAACCGCCAAAAGCCTCAAAGTCACCAAAGCGATTATCGCCGCGTTAATGTCATAAATTATTGCGCCCCTATAAACACAAATTTGTAGGGGTTTAGCATTTGCGCCAATATTTTTATACTCCCCACCACAATCTTGAAACGCAAATGCTAAACCCTCTATGCTTTCACCGATCGCTTGTCCCTGCGTTGTGAGGTTAGGGCAAAGCATTCCCAAATTGGAATTGCCTGAAAAATTATAGATTTCTGTGGGAATGCTTTGCCCCTACAAGGACGATCTGTGTATTTTGAAGAGTTAATATGACGCAAATTATTTTAGCGCGATCGCTCTGTGGGTCGGGAGGTTGAGTTTGTAACATGATCGACAATATCTGTAAGTTCTTAGCCGAAACCTTCCCCACCGATTTTGCCAGTTGGCTTTTAGGGGAAGCGATCGCCCTGACTACACTCAAACCCTCTGAACTCTCAGTTGAGCCAATTCGCGCTGACTCGGTAATATTCCTCCAGTCATCAAAAATCATTCTCCACATCGAGTTTCAGACCGAGGCGAATAAAAACATTCCTTTCCGTATGGCAGATTATCGATTGCGGCTGTATCGGCAATTTGCAGACACAGAGATATATCAAGTAGTCATTTACCTCACTCCCAGCCAATCGCCCTTCGTATATGAAAATACTTTCAATGCTGGGGAGCTAAATCATAAATTTAATGTGATTAGACTCTGGGAACAGCCTACGGAAATATTTCAAAAATATCGAGGGCTATTACCTTTTGCAACGCTGTCACAAACCGATAACCCTGAAGAAACGTTAAGACAAGTTGCCAAGCAAATCGAAAATATTACCGATAAACAGGTGCAAAGTAACGTAGCTGCATCGACCGCTATAATATCAGGCATAGCCCTGAGCCAAGAAATCATCCAAAGATTACTAAGGAGCGAAATCATGAAAGAATCAGTTATTTATCAAGCAATCCTGCGGGAAGGTATGGCTGAAGGCATCGCTGAAGGCGAAGCTAAAGGTAAGGCTGAAACTACTAAGCAGCTTGCCTTAAATATGTTGCGCTCTAATATAGCTGTAGATTTGGTTGTGCAAATTACTGGATTAAGTCTCAAGCAAGTCCAAAAGTTGCAAAAAACTAGCACTAAGCCGCCAAAAGCCTCAAAGTCACCAAAGCGATTATCGCCGCGTTGATGTCATAAATTATTGCGCCCCTATAAACACAAATTTGTAGGGGTTTAGCATTTGCGCCAATATTTTTATACTCCCCACCACAATCTTGAAATGCAAATGCTAAACCCTTTGTGCTTTTACCGATAATTTGTCTCTGCGTTGTGAGGTTAGGGCAAAGCATTCCCAAATTGGAATTGCCTGAAAAATTATAGATTTCTGTGGGAATGCTTTGCCCCTGAAGGGATCATCTGTGTAGAGGCTAAGATCCCCGACTTTTTCTTTGCTATCAATAGGGATTTGCAAGTTCACAAAAAAAGTCGGGGATCTGTTTAGATTGGTCAGCCTAAAAAATTTGTAAATGCCCAGATCCCCGACTTTTTCTAAGCAAGCAATGACAATTTGCCAGTTCACAAAAAAAGTCGGGGATCTTAATCTGTACCTTTAAATCGAATTAACGTTCAATCAATGGAGATGATGAAATGATGCGTAAAGTTGGTGTGGCGGTGAGTCGGTTTGGATTGATTTTGATGTTGGGAATGTTTGGTGTTCATTTGGTTGCGCCGAGTTTTAGTCAATCAAATTCTGCTGCTTCGGAGCAGGCAGCAGAGGTGAAAGAACTTGAGAAACTAATTCAACAGATGTTTCAACTCCGCAATGAGGGAAAATACCAAGATGCCATTCCACTAGCACAAAAGATTCTAACGATCTTTGAAAAAGCATTAGGCGGCGACCATCCCATTGTCGCCACTAGCCTCAATAATCTCGCAGGTTTATATTATTCACAGAGAAACTACCCAGCCGCCGAACCACTTTATAAACGTTCCCTCGCAATTAGAGAAAAAGCATTAGGAGCCGACCATCCCGATGTCGCCTCCAGTCTCAATAATCTCGCAGCTTTATATGAGTCACAGGGGAACTACTCGGCCGCCGAACCACTTTATAAACGTTCCCTCGCAATTTGGGAAAAAGCATTAGGAGCCAATCACCCCTCTGTCGCCACTAGCCTCAATAATCTCGCATTGTTGTATAGGTCACAGGGGAACTACACAGCCGCCGAACCACTTTATAAACGTTCCCTCGCAATTAGAGAAAAAGCATTAGGAGCCGACCATCCCGATGTCGCCTCCAGTCTCAATAATCTCGCAGCTTTATATGAGTCACAGGGGAACTACTC